>NZ_LZIZ01000120.1:0-69660 GCF_001666915.1 Mycobacterium sp. E3339
TCCTGTAGGCCGCCCTGCTGCAGCGCGGGCATCTTGTCGAGCCGCCTGAAGTCGACCGCCAACGACGCCCGCCGGGGTTGCCCCCGCCACCGCCTCCGCCGCCACCACCGTGGCAGCCGGGGCACGGCGGCGCGGGGTCGAGCGGGGCCGCGAAGGCCGAACCCGCGTTCAATGCGACCGCGGAGAAGCTCAGCCCGGCCGCGACCGCCGCCGCACTGACGACACGTTTCATAGACATAGCTGCGTCCCCTCTTGCCTGTCGATCGCCCGCACTACGGGCAGGTCACGTTTAACTCGAATGACTTGGTCACCGCCTGCGGCTGCTGTGGGTTGCTCATGTCGAGCCCGGTCGCGGTGCCCTTGATTGCGTAGGTCTTTCCGTTCACCGCGGCTCCGGCGTTGCCGCCCTGGTTGGGAGCCGCGTCGGAAAAGCCGAGCGTGATCCCGTTTACGCTGCCGAGTCCGACGGAGTGCACGATCGGCGGGGTGGCGTTGCTGACCACGGCGCCGACTCCGGCCGTCGGGTCACCGATGCCGATGTTGGTGTTGTCGCCCGCCTGGGCGCAGGTGACCTGGCCGCTGACGTTCTGCGCCTGACCGTCGACGATGACCTGCGGGCCGGACGTCGACGGCGAAGAGCCGGACGAGCCCGTGTTGGACTTGTTGCTCGAGCAGCCGGCGCAAGCCGCGGCCACCACGGCCACGCCCGCCACGCCGACGACGATCCCACGCTTCACTAATGCTCTCCTTCGTGTCGCTGGTGTCGCACTGCACAACTCATTGGCCTCGTCAACCTAGCGAGTCCCGATCGATACCGCGGGCGTGGATACCCGCTCGCCGGGTGTGGCAAACGCTGAGTTAGGCTCGGCCGCCTGCCGTCAGGGCAGGACGTGTAAACCCCACCTGCCCAGCAGCGGATCGATGAGCGTGAAATAGGTCGTGTAGTCGTCCCCGTCGGGTGACGACATCAACAGACCGACCGCACTGACGGTGCCGTCCGAGTTCTTCACGAAACCCGGGCTGCCGCTGTCGCCGTTGAGGCTGTACACGCTGGCTTCGACGACGCCGCCGTCGACATGCTTGACCACACCACAGGTCTCACCGGTGACGGCACCCAATTTGCAGAAGGGCATCCCCTGATGAATCTGGCCCGCGCTCAACACATCCCGGACCTCATACGTTCCACCGACATGTCCGAATGGCGCTCCGACGCTCGGGTCGAGGAGGATGATCGCGGCGTCCTTCGTGTCGCCTTCCTTTTCGCTGGCGGTGATTCTCCCTAGCGGAACGTCATTTCCGTACGTCCACAACGAACCATCGTGGGCGTCACAGTGGCCACTGGTCATCAGGTAATAGCTGCCGTTGTTGCCCTGCGCCGCGAAACCCGCCGTGCACGAGCTGTTTTCGTCGTCCACCTTGATGCCCGGGGTAACGCTTCCGTCCGCTCGCGCCGGATTCGCCAACATCGTCGCGGCGACGAACACGGCACCGACCAATCCCAACCCTGGCAACCACCGCATGGCCACGCCGCCTCTCTTGATGTGTCGGGCAGCATGCTAACAGCGCGAGCAGCGTTGGGCCGCCCGAAGGGTAAGTCCCGACCTCCGGCCGAACGCAAGCGAATTGACGTGAGCGACGGAACGTTTAGCGAATGCCCCGTCGGACAAGGGCTTTCGCGCGGAAACCAGCCGGATCAGCCGGCGACGTGGCGGGCAAGGAAACTCAGGACCGCGTCGGCGAAAATGTCGTTGCGATCGCCGGCGACCATGTGCCCCGCCCCGCGCACGTCGGTGAACTCGACCTGCGGGAAGCGGGCCAGGAACTCGTCGGCGCGTTCCTGGCTGACCAGATCACTCATCTGGCCCCGAACCAACAACATCGGCACGCGATCGCGCAAGATCGCCTCGACGGCCGCGTGCATGCGGTCGGGGTCGGTGACCTCGAAGGGCGGATACGCCGCCGTCCCGCTGATGAACTGGGGGTCCCAGTGCCAGTACCAGCGATCGCCACGGCGGCGCAGATTTGTGGTCAGGCCGTCGAGGTCGGTTGGCCGGGGCCGGTGCGGGTTGTACTCGGCGATCGCGTCGGCGACCTCGTCAAGCGAGGCAAACCCCGATTCCACCCGATCGGACATGAAGGCATGAATCCGATTCGCCCCGGACTGGTCCATGTTCGGCACGATGTCCACCAACACGACCGCGCTGGCGATGCCCGGCGAAAGCTCCCCCGCCAACAGCATCGAGGTGAACCCACCCAACGAGGCGCCGACCAACACCGGTTGTGCGGGCAGCGCGCCGAGCACCTCCTGAACGTCGCGGGCGAAACTGACGACGCGGTAGTCGCCCTCGTCGGACCAGTCGGACTCGCCGTGCCCGCGCAGGTCGACGGTGACGGCTTGCCAACCCCGCTGTGCCACGGCGGCGGCGGCCTTGCCCCACGACCGGCGGGTCTGCCCGCCGCCGTGCAGGAACACCACCGCCCGCGCCTGCGGATCGCCCAGCCGGTCGGCGACGATGCGCACGCCGCCGGGCCCCTGGATCGAGAACGGTTCAACTGCCATGGGCATCAGGTGATACTAAGCCGCTTCAATACGATGCAGCGGGGCGTCCAGAGGAGAAACCGATGCATCTTGACGAGTACATGACCTTGGACGCGACCGCGTTGGCCGAGCTCGTCGAGCGCAAGCAGGTCACGCCGGCCGAACTTCTCGCGTTGGCACGCCAGCGAGCGGACGCGGTGAACCCCCGGCTGAACGCGATCGTCAGACGCCTCGGCGAGGTGGCGGACACCCGGGCCGCCGACCCGAACCTGCGCGGCCCGTTCGCCGGTGTGCCATTCGTGATCAAAGACCTCGCCCAGGAGTACCGCGGCTTTCCCACCTCGAGCGGTTCCCGGTCACTGGCCAACGACGTGGCCGACCGGCATGCCCTGGTGACGCAGCGGTTCCTCGACGCGGGGTTGGTGATCTTCGCGATGACCAACACTCCGGAGTTCGGCGCCAAGGGCGTCACGGAATCCGATTACTGGGGCCCCGCGCGCAACCCGTGGAACACCGCGCACACACCCGGCGGCTCCTCGGGCGGCTCCGGTGCGGCGGTCGCTGCCGGGATCGTGCCGGCGGCCGGGGCCAACGACGGTGGCGGATCGATCCGCATCCCCGCCGCCTGCAACGGGCTCGTCGGCCTGAAGTTCAGCCGCGGGCTGTCACCGTACGGGCCGCAGACCGGCGAGCCGATGTTCGGGATGGTGACCCAGGGCGTAGTGTCCCGCACCGTGCGCGACAGCGCCGCGCTCTGCGACGTGATCGTCGGCCGCGATCCGCACGCCGCGTACGAAGTCGCGCTTCCGCCAATGGCTTTCACCGAGCACATCCGGCGTCGCCCCGCCGCGCTGCGGATCGGGTACTCGTGGTCCTCGGCCATCAACCCCAACCCGGACCGGGAGGCCGTCGCGGCGGTGGAACGCGCGGCGACACTCCTTGCCGAACTGGGGCACCACGTCGAGCAGGTCGCGCCCCCGTACGACGACGACGCCCTGGCACGCGACTTCCTGACGATCTGGTTCGCTCAGCTGTATCAACACGTCGCCGACGCCAAACAGCGCACCGGCGCCCGGGACCGAGATTTCGAGGCGGACACGCTGGCCGTGAGCGAATTGGCCAGGGCCACCGGTGTTTTGCCGCCCATCTTCGCGCTGGAAAACCGCAACAACCACATCCGGTCGCTGGCGACCTTCCACGAAAGCTTTGACTGCTTGCTGACCCCCACCCTGGCCGCCCCACCCCTGCGGATCGGCGCCACCGCGACGTCGCGCCCGCTCCAACGGCTGGCGAGGGCGGCCAGTAGGCTGCGGGCGGGAAAAGCATTGGCGCGCAGTGGAATCCTCGACCAGTTGATCCGCGAGAACTTGGGCTGGGTGCCCTACACGCAGCTCGCGAACATCACCGGGCGCCCCGCGATCAGCGTGCCGCTGCATTGGACGGACGCCGGGCTTCCCCTCGGCGTGCAGTTGGTGGGGCGATTGGGCGCCGACGGCGACCTCCTGCAGCTGGCGGCCCAGCTGGAGGAAGCCAGCCCGTGGGCGCACCGGTATCCGGCGCCCGCGTGACTTATGTCCCGGGCCCGTCCGCCGGGTGATCGCCTCGCCACAACCGGGCGAACCGCTTGGCGACGTCGCCAAGCCTGGTCCCCGCTCGTTGAGAAGCCTTGATCCTGCCCAGAGTCTGCTTCCCCTCCGCGGCGTAGTCCTTGACGGTTTCGTCGCCTTCCTCGGCACGCATCCTTAACCTCCGGTACTAATCAAGCGGCTGGGCCGCTCGCGCGTCTCGTTGGTCGTTCAGCCCTCCCGATCGGCTCACGGTTGCCTACCCGTCACCCCCGGGGATCAAAACGCCTAGGGCCGCGGCGGCCTGACTTCGCCTTCGTTCAACGGGAGAAGTCGCAAACTTCACCCGGCCACCTTGAAGAGCGCGTACAGTTCCCCGGTCGAACGTCTGGCGGCGAGGAGGACAACGATGTCCCAGCACGAAGCCGATTTCTGTGTCGTGGGCGCGGGATACGCCGGACTGACCGCGGCCTACCGCCTTCATCAAGCAGGGCACTCGGTCGCGGTGCTCGAAGCCGCGCCGCGCATCGGTGGTCGCACCTGGAGCGCACACCTCTCGGACGGCACGCTGTTCGAGATCGGCGGCCAGTGGGTGGGGGACGAGAAGGCGCAGCCCGACGTCCGACGGCTCATGGACGAACTCGCCGTCGAAGTGTATGCGCAGTACGACCGCGGCAAGACCGTGTTCGTGGACTCCTCGCACAAGGTCCACACGTATGACGCCCACGATTCCAACCCCCTGAAGGCGCTGCCGCCGATTTCCATGGCCGCCAAATTGGATTTGGGCAAGGCCATCCTCAGCATGGAGAAGATGTCGGAGGTCGTTAATCCCGAGGCGCCGTGGGACGACGTCAAATTCCCGTTCACCGTGACTCTTGGGGCGAGCACGACCCGCGAAGCGGATCAGATGACCGTCCAGTCCTGGTTCGACTTGAACGTGCTCACCAGGGATGCCAGGGCGCTGCTGGGAGCGGCGATAGTCGGATACACCGGCGTCGAACTCGGCGCATGTTCCTTGCTGCATTGGCTTTTCGTGCTCAAGACCTACCGGAGCAAGCTTTTCAACATGAGCGGCCAGGCTCCGGGGCAGGCGCAGCAATACCGCGTCCGCGGTGGGATGCAGCAGATGGCGGATCGAATCGTGGCCAAGCTGGGCCCGGGCGCCGTGCATGTGGATGCGCCGGTCCACCACATCGCCCAGGACGCCGACGGTGTCACGGTCAGCGCGGACAGCGTAAGAGTGCGAGCGCGGCGCGTCGTCGTCGCGACGAACATCTCGATGACCAACTTCATTCGCTTCGATCCGATCCTGCCGCCCGACCGCGCGCAGCTGCAGCACCGCGTGCCGACGGGTTCGTTCTGGAAGATCTGGCTCTGTTATGACGAAGCGTTCTGGCGCAAGCAAGGTTTGGTGGGCGAATCCATCTCCATCTATCCGGGCGACTACAGTCCCAACGCGCGGGAATGCGGGTTTGACGAGAGCAGTGACAAGCCCGGCCTGATGGGCGTTTTCGTCGCCGGCGACAAAGCCCGCGACTTCAATCGTCTGACCCGCGCCGAGCGCAGGGCACAGATATTGAAGGAGATGTCGCACCGCTTCGGCTCGGACGGTGAGCATCTGTCCGAAACGATCACGTTCCCGGCGGTCATGCCGCAGAACCCCGAGCCGGATTCCTATTTCGAGTTCAACTGGTCGATGGACGAGTGGACGCGCGGGGATTTCGCGGGCTGCATGGGCCCGGGGGTCTGGACGGGTGCCGGATTCGGGCCGGCAGTACGCGAGCCGGTGGGGCGCGTCCATTGGGCGGGCGTGGACACGGCCACCTATCCGTACCATTGCGTAAGCGGCGCAGCGCAATCGGGCGAGCGCGCGGCCAACGAGGTGCTTGCGGCGGATTGAGCCCGCCGCCTTCAGGACACCGGTTCCTTGCCGACCTTCACCGGCGCGGTGCTGGGCGGCACCCTGAGCAGGTTGCCGCGCAGGCTGCCCCGCGCGGTGCGGACGGCCACCAACAGCCAGGTGAACAACAGCCCCGCATACGCGATGGCCGCGGCCACCCGAAACGCCGGCAGATGAGTGTGGCCGGCGAGCTGCGAGGTTCCGGTGACGAAGGTTCCGACCGGGAAGGTCAGGCTCCACCACGTCAGGGCGAAGGGCATGCCGCGCCGGAGCGTGCGCACGGTCAGCGCGGTGGCCAGCGCGATCCACAACACCGCGAAGCCCCACACCGGAACCCCGTAGAGGATCGCGAAGGTGTTCAGGTCCTCCGCCACCGCGGGGTCGACGGCGGGCCCGGCGCTGGCACCCAAAAGCCCTGCGGCGGTGATGGATTGGCCGAGCGGTCCCAGCACGATCCACAGCGTTGGCACCCGAGCCGAGCCCGACGTGCCGTACAGCGTCAGGCGCGCCCAGATCATCGCGATGATATTCAGGGAAGCCAGCAGCGACAGCCCGAACATCGCGTAGCAGCCGAAAAGCATGGTTTCGCGACCGGTGCCCGCCGCCATGTGCGGCAGCAGCAGCGCTCCGGTGGCCGCGGCCACCATGGGCGGCACCACCGGCATCAGCCACCCACCGAAGGCCGCGTCGGGCCCGACGTTGTGCTGGGTGAACATCAAATACGGGATGCTCACCGCGGTGAACAGCCCGCCCAGCGTTCCCCCGGTCCACAACACCCAGTCAAGGTCGACGACGACGCGCTCACCCAACAGATCCCGGCCGACGAGCACCGCCCCCGCCCCGACCGTCATCAGCGCCATCGGCGCGGCGCCGTAAAAGTGCGCCATCTGCGGATTGCGCGCGTGACTGCGCGCCACGGTGGGGTGCCGCACCCAATGCCCCCCGACCAGGACGATCAGCGCCACGAGCAGCACGACGGCGATCACCCAGACGGTTTGCGCGAACGCGCGCAATCCCACCACGTGCACCGGCAGCGTGGCGCCGGCAACGGCCACGATCCCGGTGCCCATCACCGACGCGAACCAGTTGGGTCCGATGTTGCCCAGTACTTCGACCCGGGTCTGGGGCGACGCCGCGCCGTCCGGATTTGCAGTGGCCATCGCTGAGAAACCCTACTGGCGCCGCACCGAATCCGGCCGGTACGCCGCATACACTCCAACGGTGATGCATCCGGCACCAACGACGAGGCGGGCATTCAACAGGCTTCCGCTGATGATCGGGATTGCGGTGGTGGTGGCGCTCGCCGTTCTCGCCGTACCCATCAAGCAACGATGCGGAGCGCCGGGCCTGTCGTGCGCGACGGCGGTCGACCGCCAGGGCAACGTGCACTACTACTACGAGGTCGAGCCACTCGGTGTGTACTTCGCCGAGATCCTGACGGGATCGAACATCACCATTTTCTACGATTCCGGCGAGGACCTGGTCAAAGCCCGCTAGCCGTCGTATCGGCTCGATAACGAGTTCGAGTCGGTCTGGCCCGGCGATGTGACCTAGTCGAAACCGCCGCGCGACGCCCATACGAGAATGCGCTGGTCAGGCGCGAATTCCCGCCGTGAATCCGCGGTTGGCCCGCGGCATGCGCCCGGCCCGCGGCGCTTTTTCGATTGGGGGCTTCACAGCAAGCTAACGCATACTTGACACCATGCTGGAAGCGACATCGCCGCAAACCGCCGTTGCGGTGCCCGGCGATGCGCTGGGTCCGGGCAGAGTTTTGTGATGGCCCGCTCGGGCGGTGCCCATCGCCGTCATCGAGCCGTCCGTCAACCCTCACGTTTCCGCAAGGGGCTGACGCGCACCTTGGGCGCGCTGGTCTCGGTTGCGGCGATCGGTCTGACCGGGGCGGGGTACTACGTGGCCCACGGTGCGCTGGGCGGCATCACCGTTTCCGACGCCCTGCGCCCCGACGACCCGCGGTCCAGCGGCGACGACATGAACATCCTGCTGATCGGGCTGGACTCCCGCAAGGACCAGGACGGCAACGACCTGCCCTGGTCGATCCTCAAGCATCTGCACGCCGGCGATTCCGACGACGGCGGGTACAACACCAACACGCTGATCCTGGTCCACGTCAGCGCAGACAACAAAGTGGTGGCTTTCTCCATCCCCCGCGACGACTGGGTGCCCTTCACCGGGGTGCCCGGATACAACCACATCAAGATCAAGGAGGCGTACGGGCTCACCAAGCAGTACGTCGCGAACAAGCTCGCCAATCAGGGCGGCGTCAGCCAGAAGGAACTCGAGACCAAGGGCCGTGAGGCCGGCCGCGCCGCCACCCTGCGCGCGGTGCGCAACCTGACCGGCGTCCCGATCGACTATTTCGCCGAGGTCAACCTGGCCGGGTTCTACGACCTGGCGCAAACCCTCGGCGGGGTGGAAGTCTGCCTCAACCATCCCGTCTACGACTCGTACTCCGGCGCGGACTTCCCGGCCGGGCGACAGACGCTGGACGCGTCCCAGGCGCTGTCCTTCGTCCGGCAGCGCCACGGCCTGGAAAACGGGGACCTGGACCGCACCCACCGGCAGCAGGCGTTCATCTCGTCGGTCATGCAGGAGCTGCAGGCCGCGGGCACCTTCACCAACCTGGACAAGCTCAAGAGCCTCATGGCGGTGGCGCGCAAGGACGTGGTGCTGTCGGGCGGGTGGGACGAGGAGATGATCCAGCGCCTGGGTTCGCTGGCCTCCAGCGGCAACGTCGAGTTCCGGACGCTGCCGGTGGTGCGCTACGACAACATCGACGGCCAGGACGTCAACATCATCGACCCGGCCGCGATCAAAGCCGAGGTGGCCGCCGCGATCGGCGCCTCACCGACGACCACGGCGCCCGCCACCACGGCCGCCAAGCCGAGCCCGTCGACCGTCGTCGACGTGGTCAACGCCGGCAGCATGAGCGGACTCGCGAGCGAGGTTGCCCGCGCGCTGAAGAACCACGGCTACACAACGGGCCAGACCCGCGACCGCAATTCGGGCGAACCCACCGCCAGCACGGTCGCGTACGGCGCCGGGGCGGAGACCGACGCGGGCAACGTGGCCAAACTGCTCGGCCTCGACGCGCCTAGCCATCCGGATCCCACTGTCCAGCCCGGCCACATCAGGGTGACCGTCGATACCAACTTCTCGGTGTCGATGGTCGACGACGGCACGACGGACGAAAGCGCCAGCACCACAACGTCAAGCAAGGCCAAGACCTACTACTACAACGGCACCACCACGACCTATCCGACGCCCGATCAGGGGAAGCCGATCGACGGCGGCGGCGTGCCGTGCGTTAACTAGCAGCGGCGATCGCGAGCGCGGCGAAGCCGGGCGAAGCGGGTCGCCGCCATCGGAACCAGCGGCGATCGCGAGCGCGGCGAAGCCGGGCGAAGCGGGTCGCCGCCATCGGGACCAGCGGCGATCGCGAGCGCGGCGAAGCCGGGCGAAGCGGGTCGCCGCCATCGGGGCTACGCGTGCGTCCCGCCGTCGATGCGGATCTCGGTGCCGGTGATGAACGCGCCGTCCTCGGACACCAGCATCGCGATCACCCCGGCCACCACGGACGGGTCGGCCATCCCGGTGCCGCTGGATTCCACCGTGGTCGGCAGTATCGGCATCAGCCTCGAAAAGAGCGCCCAGTCAGCGTCTTTCGGGATGTATCCGCCCGTTGCGTCGGTGATCCCGGACTTGATGCTGCCCGGCGCCACGCACACCGCGCGCAGCCCATCGCGGGCGTATTCGAGCGCCAGCGAATGAGTGAACGCCTGGATTCCGCCCTTGCTCGCGGCGTACGCCGCCATGTAGGGGTGGGCGAACGAGGCCGAGGTCGAACTGAAGTTGACGATCGAGCTGCGCCGATTCGCCAGTAGCGTCGGAAGCGCTTCCCGCACAACGAGAAACGTGCCGGTCAGGTTGACGCCGACGATTTGGTTCCACAGTTCCAGGGTGGTCTCGTGGGTGTGGGCGGCGCGCAGGATGCCGGCGGCGTTGACCAATGCGTCCAAGCCGTCGAGCTTTTCGACGGCGAGGCACACGCCGTCGATCACCGAGTCCTCGTTGCCCACGTCCATCGGCATGGTGGTGAGGCGGTCGGCGGTGCCGACCTCCTGCGCGCGGCCGCGCGTGGCGTCCAGGCCGCCCTCCGCGACGTCGGAGGCCACCACGATGGCGCCCTCGTCGAGGAGCCGCAGGGCGGTCGCCTGCCCGATCCCCGACGCCGCGCCGGTCACCAAGACCCGCTGGCCCTCGAGTCGCTTCATCTGCCGCTCCCGTCACTAGGCGTGCCCATCATCGTAGGGAGCGGGCACAGTGGAGGCATGGACATCGGATTCATTGGCCTGGGCAACATGGGCGGGGGCATGGCCGCCAACCTGCTGAAGGCGGGCCACCGCGTCACCGTCTACAACCGCTCCCCCGAAAAGGCGGAGGCGCTCGTCCGGGCCGGCGCGTCCGCGGCGGGCACCGTCGCCGACGCGTGCAACGCCGAGGTCGTGTTCACCATGCTGGCCGACGACCGGGCCGTCGAGGGCGTGGCCTTTGGCGAGGGCGGCATCGTCGCTTCGCTGGCGCCCGGCGCGACGCACGTCTCGTCGAGCACCATCAGCGTCGCCCTCTCGGAGCGCCTGGCGGCCGCGCACGCCGATGCCGGCCAGCGGTTCGTCGCGGCGCCGGTGTTCGGCAGGCCCGAGGCGGCCGCGGCCGCAAAGCTTTTCGTGGTCGCGGCGGGTGAGCCGCAGGTGCTGCAGCCGTTGAGCCCGCTGTTCGACGCGATCGGGCAGCGCACCTTCGTGGTGTCCGAGCAACCGCACACCGCCAACCTGGTGAAGCTGAGCGGCAACTTCCTGATCGCTTCGGTGATCGAAAGCCTCAGCGAAGCCGTCGCGCTGGTCGCCAAGGCCGGGGTCGACAGGCAGCAGTACGTGGACATCCTCACCTCGACGTTGTTCTCCGCGCCCGCCTACCAGACCTACGGCGGGTTGATCGCGCGACGGCAATTCGAGCCGGCCGGCTTCGCCGCGCGGCTGGGCCTCAAGGACGTTCGCCTGGCCCTCGCCGCCGCGGAACAGCTCGAAGTGCCGCTGCCGGTAGCCAGCCTGCTCCGCGACCGCTTCCTGACGCTGGTGGCGACGGGCGGCGGGCAGCTGGACTGGTCGGCGCTGGCCACGCTCGCCGAGCGCGACGCCGGCCTGACGTCAGACGACCCCGCGTAGCGCGTCGGCGCCGAACGCGGGTTCCAGCATCGCGGAGAAGTCCGGGCCGCGGCGCAGGATGTGGCCGCCATCGACGTTGATGCACTGGCCGGTGATCCAGGAGGCGGCGTCGCTGAGCAGGAACATGGCCAGGTTGGCGACGTCTTCGACCTCACCGACGCGCGGCAGCGGCGTGCAGGCGCTGTAGTCGGCGCTCAGCTCCGGTGAATCCGTAATGGCCGTCACCAGATCCGTGCGGATCAGGCCTGGGCGGACGCTGTTGACCCGGACCCAGGACGGGCCCAGCTCATCGGCCGCCAGCATCATCAGGTGGTCGACCGCCGACTTGGTGACCCCGTACGCGCCGAACCAGCGATGGGTGTTGCTCGCCGCGATCGACGAGATGCCCACGAAGGAGCCGCCCCCGCCGCTCACCAACTCGCGGGCCGTGTGCTTGAGCACGTACATGGTGCCGTTGACGTTGAGGTCGACCGTCCGCCGCCAGGCCTCGGAGTCGACCTGCGTGATCGGGCCGATCGTTTCGGACCCGCCCGCACAGTGCACCGCGCCGTGCAGGCGACCATGCCATGCCGTCGCGGCGTCGACCGCGCGGGCGGCCTCCTCCTCGTTGGTGATGTCGGCCGGCTCGTAGCGGATGGAGCCGGCACCCGACAGCGCTTCGATCTCGCTGACGGCGCCCGCCAGCCGGTCGGGGTTGCGGCCCACGATCATGACCGAGGCGCCGGCCGCGACCAGTCCGGCCGCCACTCCCTTGCCGATTCCGCTACCGCCGCCGGTGACCAGATATGTCCGGTTTTCGAAAGAAAGCTGCACGCGACGCCCTCTCAACTGAAACAGGTTCTAGATATCGAACCACGCGGAGGACTGCCCGCGGCAACGGGTACCGCACACCGCCGGCGAGGCTACGGCGTATCGCGGCGGGCCACCTGCGTCGGCTTCGCGGTGCGCCAGTCTTCGACGTCGGGCGGCAGGCCGACCGCGTACCGGTTCTCGTTGTGGGCGGCCCAATGTGCGTGCCCCAGCTCGTGGATGTGGAAGGCGTGACGCAGCGCCTCGGTGAATCCCATTGCGTCGGAGGCGGCGTTGACCGAGTCCTTCACCAGCAGGGCCGCCATCGTGGGCCGGTCGGCGATGCGTCGCGCGAATTCCAGTGTCTTTTCGGCCAGCTCGTCGACCGGGAACACCTTGGACACCATGCCGAGCCGGTAGGCCTCATCGGCGTCGAGCGAATCGCCGGTCAGCAGCAGCTCCTTGGCCTTGCGCGGGCCGAATTCCCAAGGGTGCGCGTAATATTCGACGCCCGGCATGCCCAAGCGCACCGCGACCACATCGCTGAACTTGGCGTTGTCGGCCGCCACGATCAGATCGCACGCCCAGATCAGCATCAGGCCCGCGGAGATCGCATTGCCCTGCACCTGGGCGATGGTGATCTTGCGTAAGTCCCGCCAACGGCAGGTGTTCTGGAAGAAGTAGTGCCACTCCTGCAGGTAGATCTTCTCCGCGATGGGATCGCGGGTCCCGCCGTTGATGCGGAAGCTGGGCAGCTGGCTGCGCTCGGCGATCGCCAGCTCGGAGCCCAAGTCATGGCCGGCGGAGAAGTTGCGGCCACGCGCGGCCAGAATCACCACGCGCACGGTGTCGTCGGCCTCGGCACGCAGAAACGCCTCGTCCAGCTGGATCAGCAGGCCGCGGCTTTGCGCGTTGTGGGCGTCGGGCCGGTTGAGCCAGATCCGCGCGATGCGGCCCTCGTCGAGGGTTTCGTAGCTCACCAACTCTTCGGCATCGGCGCTGCCCGCCTGGGCACCGGCTTGCTCTGAGAGTGTCATGCGGCCCACCTCACTCGTTGTCAGGTCCGACGTCTTTACACATTACGGCCAGTGTGTAAGCGGGTCACCGGTGGGTGGCCGAGCCGGGAGGAACTCGAAGATCAAGTCCTCAGCCACCCGCGCATCCCCGCATCACCTACAGTTAAGTCATGGCTACGAAATCTGACCCTGCCGAGATCGGCGACGTCGAACCGGTTGCCGACAGCACGGCCAGCCAGGCCAGGCGAGTCGTCGCGGCGTACGCCACCGATGCCGACGAGTGCCGCGTTTTCCTGTCCATGCTCGGCATTGGGCCCGCAAAACTCGACGCGTAAATGACTCCCGGGGACCGGCACGACTCGAAGACGCCGACCTTCGGGAATTCCGACTTCGTGGTGGTCGCCAACCGGCTGCCGGTGGACCAGGAACGGCTCCCCGACGGCACCAAGGCGTGGAAGCGCAGCCCGGGCGGCCTGGTGACGGCACTGGAGCCGCTGCTGCGCCGCAGGCGTGGCGCGTGGGTGGGCTGGGCGGGCATCGCCGAGGAGGAGCCCGATTTCGACGACGAGCCCATCGTCCAGGAGGACCTCGAGCTTCGCCCGGTGCGGCTGAGCACCGACGACATCGCGCAGTACTACGAGGGATTCTCGAACGCTACGCTGTGGCCGCTCTACCACGACGTCATCGTCAAGCCGATCTACCACCGCGAGTGGTGGGAACGCTACGTCGAGGTGAACCGGCGCTTCGCCGAAGCCACCTCCCGCGCCGCCGCCCGCGGCGCGACCGTGTGGGTGCAGGATTACCAGCTGCAGCTGGTCCCCAAGATGCTGCGGGAGCTGCGGCCCGACCTGACCATCGGCTTCTTCCTGCACATCCCCTTCCCGCCGGTGGAACTGTTCATGCAGCTGCCGTGGCGCACCGAGATCGTCGAGGGGTTGCTCGGCGCCGACCTGGTCGGTTTCCACCTGGCCGGCGGCGCCCAGAACTTCCTGATCCTGTCCCGCCGGTTGATCGGCGCCAACACCTCCCGCGGATCGGTCGGGGTGCGCTCGCGATACGGCGAGGTCGACCTCGGCTCGCGCATCGTCCGCGTGGGTGCGTTTCCCATTTCCATCGATTCGGGCTCGCTCGACCAGGCGGCCCGCGACCGCGACGTCAGGCGCCGCGCCCGGGAGATCCGGGCGGAGCTGGGCAACCCCCGCAAGGTGCTGCTCGGCGTCGACCGGCTCGACTACACCAAGGGCATCGACGTCCGGCTCAAGGCCTTCTCGGAGCTGCTGGCGGAGGGCCGCGCCAAGCGCGACGACACCGTGCTGGTTCAGCTCGCGACGCCCAGCCGCGAACGCGTCGAGAGCTACCAGATTCTGCGCAACGACATCGAACGCCAAGTGGGCCACATCAACGGCGAGTACGCGGAGGTGGGCCATCCGGTGGTGCATTACCTACACCGCCCGGTCCCCCGCAACGAATTGATCGCCTTCTTCGTGGCCGCCGACGTCATGCTGGTCACCCCGCTGCGGGACGGCATGAACCTGGTGGCCAAGGAGTACGTCGCCTGCCGAAGCGATCTCGGCGGCGCGCTGGTGCTGTCCGAATTCACCGGCGCCGCATCGGAACTCCGGCAGGCCTATCTGGTCAACCCGCACGACCTGGACGGGGTCAAGGACGCGATCGAAGCCGCGCTCAACCAGCCCGCCGAGGAGGGCAGGCGCCGGATGCGGGCGATGCGGCGCCAGGTGCTCGCCCATGACGTCGACCGTTGGGCGCGGTCATTCCTGGACGCGCTGGCGGAGCCGCGCCCGCCGGATGCCACCTGAGCCCGCAAACCCATGGTGTTGGCGCGCAAACGCTGTGATACTCGATGCATCGGTGAAGGGGAAGGCCCGGAAGGGAGGGCACCGTGAAGCTCCGTCGTGGGCTGGCCGCTGGCGCCGGCATATTCTCGGCCGTCGCCATCGGAATTGCTTTGGACTCCGGTGACCCGGCCCACGCGGTCGGTCCGCCGCCGGACGGCACCTACACCTTGAACGAGGCTGGTGCGTCTGGCGTGACTTGGACGATCTCGGCGCTGTGCGACCAGCCGAACGGAACCCGGAACCTGAACGACTACTCAGACCCGATCGTGTGGGCGATGAACTGCGCCCTGAACATCGTGAGCTCTACGAACGAACAGATCAGCGCCGCGGACAAGTTGCAGAACTTCAGCGGCCGGGCCCGGATGTCCAGCATGCTGTGGACCTTCAAGGTGGATAAGGCGAACGGCGTGTCATGTCCCGGCGGCGGCACCGCGCCGACCACCGAGACCTACGCATTCAGCGATGAAACACTCACCGGCACCCACACGATCCTGCACGGCGCCGTCTGCGGGCTGCAGCCCGACATGAAGAAGCAGCCGTTCTCGCTGACGCTCAACGGACCCCCGCCCAGCCCGGTGCAGCGTTACCCGTTGCGATGCAACGAGATCGCGATCTGCTTCTGATACCCGCTTCGGCTAGATCGGTGTGATGTAGTTGATCAGCCACTGCTTGCCGATCTTCTTGAAGTCCACCCGCAACCGGCTGCCGTCGTAGAGCGGCTGGCGCGTTTTGTCCGTCACCGTGCGGTTCATGTAGACCATCAGTGATGCCGAATCACGTTTGGCGGTCATCACACCCACGCCCACCACGCTGGCCTGGACCACCACCTCACGCTTCTTGGCCTCCGGAATGATCTGCGCGTTGGCGCTTTTCCGGAATTCCTGGCGATAGTCGGGGGTCAACAATGGATACGCGTCGCTGAGGCTGCGTTCCACCGTCTGGTAGTCGTAGGCGAAGACCTCGGGAATCTCCTTGGTGGCCAAGCCCGGTAGCACCGCTCGCGCCGCCTGTTCGCCGCGCGTCTGCACCCGGCCCCAGTAGAACCAGCCGGCCGCCGCGGACAACCCGACGAACACCGCAATCAGGAGGTAGCCCGCGACGACGAGCAGCCAGCGCCGCCAGCGCATCAATTACCCCCGTTGGGATACTTCAGGTCGTAACCCGTCATCCGGCCCTGCTCGTCCTCGTGCACGATCACCCGCAGGCGATACGGCATGGACGGCTTGTTCACCCCGTCGATGTCGGCGACCGTGACGCGAACCGAAACGAGCACGGACGCGTTGTCGGTGACGGTGTCGATGCCCTCCAGGGCGGCGCCGTTGATGACGGCCTCCGACGTCGCGTTGGTGGAGCGGAAGATGCCCTTGAGGTTCTCGATGTTGTTGTTGGCGCCCAGCATTCCGCGCAGCGGCCCGCTGGTGCCGTTGTAGAAGCGGTTCACGCTCTCGTCGATGTTGTCCTGTTTGTAGCTGAACATGTTGACCACCGTCTGGGTGGCGGTGTCGACGAACCGTTGCTCGCGCGCCTGTTGCGCAGTGGCATGCCGTTGCTGGACGACGAGCACGGCCACGCAAGCGGCCAGGGCGCCGATCGCCAACAGCGCCGCCGCGAACGAGATCGCCGCCACCAGCGTTCGGTGCGAGCGCCGCCGCGGTGGCGGCTTGACCGACTTGAGGGTCTTGACGGGCTTGGCCGCCGTCGTCGGCGCGGCCTCCACCTGCACGGTGGGGGCCTGACTCGAGTCGCCTTTGGCGGGGCCCGCCGCGCGCGAGGCGCGACGACGAGCGCGCACACCGGCCGTTGGCTCGTCTGCCACTACATCGGCCTCGGATCAAGCATCAGGTCCACCCAATTCTCGGCGCTGGACGCGCCGCTAGCACCGGCCGCGAAAATACCAGTGCCCCCGGCTGGGTCCTTGAACGCGCCGGTCCGCTCGTCATAGGTGGCGTACGCCGGCCCGCTGGCCTGCGGCTGCGACGCCCCCGGCGGCGGTCCCCACGGCTTCTCCGGTCCCGGGCCCGCCGGCGGTGGGTTGATCCCCTCCGGCGGCGCCGGGGGCGGCAGCCACTTCGGGTACGGAAGCTGGGGCGGCACCGGAGGCACGCCCGGCGGCATCCACGCCGGGTTGCCGGGCGGCGGCGGCCTGTCGTTCGGCGGCGGCGGGTCGTACGCCGGCTGGTGCGGCGCCGGTCCCGGCCCGGGGACGACACCTGGGGGCGGCGGCCCGACGATCGGAATACCCGGATCGGGATCGGCACCCGGGGGGATGTACGGGAACTTGTTGGGCGGCAGGGTGTTCAGCCCGTTGGTGACCGGGGTGTCGTAGGGCACCGGCGGGCCTCGCCACGGGTTACGGCCAACGGGCACATAGCCTTTCGGGTCGCGGCAAAGCTGAACCGTCGGCGCCCGTTTGCCCGGGAACTCCTGACACGGATAGTTGCGGGCGCCGCGCACCGTGCTCGGATCGTTCTGGGCCACCTTGCAGTACATGTCCCTCGGCAGTTCGCGCACGGTCTCGTCGGCCGGGGTGCGCATCAGCGGCGGAGGGAGGAAGCCGACGGCGCACGGCGGCGGGTCGTTGAGGTCGAGCTTGAAGTCGAGCTTGGCGCCCTCGTCCTGGGGCGTGCCGCCGGCCGCGGTGGTGATCGCGGCGAACAGCGCCGGCAGCACCACCAGCAGCTGCTCGATCGATTTGTGGTAGATCACGCCGACCCGGCCCAGGTTGGCCAGGCTGGCCGCCAGCGCCGGGAAGGACGGCCGGATGCCGGAGAACGCGGTGCTGGCCTCGTCGGTCGCCCCCGGGGCGGTGGCCAGCGTCGAGCGCAGCTGCGGGTCGGCCTGGCGCACCTCCGAGGTGAACCGCGCCAACCCGTCCGACAGCGTCTTGATGTCCGCGCCGGCCCGGATCTGCGCCTCCAGGAACGGCCCGGCCTGGTCGATCAACTGGGAGGCTTGCGGATAATTCGCGTTGGCCTCGTCCACCAGCAATCGGGCGGACTCGAACAGCCGCGCCAACTCGGGGCCCGACCCATTGGTCGCCATGAACGTCTCGTGCAACAGCTCGCGCAGCCGGGTGTCGCCCAGGCTGTTGGTCAGCGCCTCCGCCCGCTTCAACAGGTCGGCGACGTCCTGGCCGATCCTGGTGTTCTGCCGGTCGATACGAGACCCGTTGCGCAGCTTGGTCGTTGCCGGTGTGCTCGGCGGCACCAGGTCGATGTACTGCTCACCTACGGCCGACACGCTCTTGACCGTGGCGGTGACGTTCGACGGGATGGGTGTCCCGCTGTTCAGCCGCATCGCGGCGGTGACGCCGGTGGGGTTGAGGTCCACCGACTCCACGCGACCGACGGCGACGCCGCGATAGGTGACGTTGGCGTTCTTGTACAGTCCGCCGCCCGCGACGAAATCCGCGCTGACGCCGTAGGTGCCGATGCCGAACGTGGCGGGCAGCCGCAGATAGAAGATTGCCATGATCGTCAGGGTGATCGCGGTGATCACCGCGAAGATCCAGAGTTGGATCCTGGTCAGTTTGTCATGCATCCGCTTCCGCCCCCTACTGTCCTGAAGCCGTGCCGGGCGGAATCTTGAACGGATCGGCCGCCTGTCCGGACAGGTTGGCCATCTCGCCGACCAAAAAGTCCGGCGGGTTGAGGACCTCGCTCATGTGCATCATGTTCGGATCGAGTGCGTACGACGTGGTGAAGAACGTCTCGCCGATGCGGCGCAGGGTCAGGTCGAAGGTGGTGAACACGTTCAGGTAGTCGCCGCGAACCGCGTTCTTGATGCCGAAGTTGGGGAACGGGAACGTCAGCAGCAGCTGCAGCGAGGTGACGAAGTTCTTCCGGTTGTCGTTGAGCGCCTTGGCCGCCGCGTACAGATCCTTGAGGTCGGCGGCAAAGTCGACCTTGGTCTTGGCCAGGATGTGCGAGGTGACATTCGCCAGCTTGTGCAGCGCGCTGAACGCCTCGACGATGTGGTCGCGGTTCTTGTTGAGCACCCGGATCGCGTCGGGCAGCGTGTCCAGCGCCCGGCCGAGGTTGTCCTTGTCGCGCGCCAGGCTCGCCGAGAATCGGTTGAGCCCGTCGACCGCGTCGATGATGTCGTTGACCTGCCGGTTGAGTCCCGCGGTCAGTTCCGCCAGCCGCGGGACCAGGTCGACGAACTGGTCCTGGTGGCCCGCGAAAGCCTGGTAGGTCTCGTCGGTGATCTCTTCCAGCGCACCCACATTGCCCTTGTTCACCACGACGCCGAGGGCCGACAGCACTTCCTCGGTGGTGGGATAGCGGCCGGTGTGGGATTCGGAGATCTTCGACCCGTCGGTCAGTCGGCCGACCGCCGGCTTGTCCTTCGGGCGGACCAGGTCGATGTGCATCGAACCCAACAGCGACGTCTGCGCGACCGTCGCCGTCGAATTGGTCGGCAGCACGACGTTCTTGTCCAACGCCAATTTCACTGCGGCATAGAAGGACCCGTCGGCACGCTGCATCGCCTGAATGCCGGCGACGCTGCCGACGGTGACGTCGTCGACCATGACCGGCGAGTTCTGCGGCAGCGTCGCCACGTCGGGCAGGTCGACCGTGATGGAGAAGGCGCCGGCGCCATGACCGGCGGTGCCCGGCATCGACAGCGAATTCAACCCGCTGAATTGGCACCCGGCCAGCAACGCGCTGCCCGCCGCTAAAGCGCCGCCCCGCAACCACATTCGGTTCATTTAGCCGCCCCCCTGGTCCGCAGCCGGCGGCGTCGCCTGGCCCGGCGGTGGGCCCGGTAGGGGTCCGAAGGCGCTCCCCGGCGTCGGCCCGGGCGCGGGACCGGCGTTGCCCAGGGCCGGCCCGGGGGCCGGGGCGGCACCCGTCTGCGGGGCCGTCGGAACCAGCAAGGCCTGCAGGTCCGCCGGGTTCTGGGCGGCGGGCGGCGCCTTGCCACCGTTGGCGGGGATCCAGGTCAGCTCGGGGACCGGGGTCGCCGACTTCGCCTGGGTTTCCGGGGTGTCGTAGACGATCTGACCCTTGTAGGCCGTGATCGTGTTGAGCGGGTGGAACATGATCGGCGGGTAGTTCACGGTGAGCCGGCGCAGCACCGGACCCAGCCGCTCACGGCACAATTCGGCGCGCCGGAAGTAGTCGGGCGCGCGCGGCCCGGCCGCCGTTTCGAAGGAACCACCGCAGATGAACTGCACCGGGTTGGAGAATTCCGGGATGGACAACAGGCCGTTGAGCGTGCCCTGCGCGGGGTCATAGATGTTGTAGAAGTTCGCGATGCCGGGGCCCGCCACGTGCAGCACCTGCTCGATGTTGTCGCTCTGGTCGCTCAGGGTCTTCGCAAAGTCGTTGAGGTTGTTGACCGTTTCGATGATGGTCGAGTTGTTCTCGTGCAAGAACCCGCGGATGTCGGACAGCGCCTGGTTGAGCGTGCCCAGGGTCGTGTCGAGGTGCCGGGAGCTGTCGGCGAGCACCTGGGAGACCGAGGCGACGTTTCCGGCGAACTGCACGATCTGTTCGTTGCTGGCGGACAGTGCGTTCACCAAAACCTGAAGGTTCTTGACCGTGCCGAAGATGTCGCTGCGCGAATCCCCCAGCCGCCCAGCGGCTTGCGAGAGCTCACGCAATGCGTTGTGGAAAGATTCGCCGTTGCCGTTGAGGGTGTCCGCGGCCTGGTTGATCGCGCGACCCAGGGGCCCCTGCATCGATCCCGTGGTGGGGCCGAGCTGTACGGCCAGTTTGGTCAGCGACTCCTTGACCTCGTCCCACTCCACCGGGACCCCGGTGTGGCCCAGGCCGATGCTGCCGCCGTCGGGCAGCACCGCCCCGCCGGTGTACGCCGGTGTCAGCTGAATGAACCGGGCGGCCACCAGGTTCGGCGACATGATGATCGCCTTGGCGTCCTTCGGGATCTTGACGTCCTTGTTCACCGCCATGGTGATCTTGACGTCGGAGGGACGCGGTTCGATCGTGCTGATGGTGCCGACCGGCACTCCGAGCACGCGGACCTGGTCACCGGGATACAGGCCGACGGCCGACGTGAAGTAACCCACGATGGGGCGCGAATTGCCGGTCGAGGACAGCACATACACGCCACCCACCAACACCGCGATGAGCGCGATGGCGGTGGTGTAGCGCAGCCCCCGGCTGCCGGCGATCCGCTTCATCATGGCGACTTCGGCCTAATGATCCAGCGCTCTTGGATGAGGCCGCGCAGATAATCGGCGAGGCTGGCCGGCATCTTGCCCGGCTGGTAGAAGAAGTCGAACATCGTCGCGATCAGCGGCGCCGGCAACACACCGTAGACGTTGACGTTGAAGCCCGGTCCGGACCCGACGACCTCGCCCAGCTCGGTGGCGTAGGTGGGCAGCCGTTTGAGGGCCTCCGCGATGTAGTCGCGGCGCTCGTTGAGATTGCTCAGCACGTCGTTGAGCTTGTTCAGTGCCGGACCGAACTCCTTGCGGTTGTCGTTGACGAACCCGGAGATCTGCGCGGAGAGACCTTGGATCCCCCCGATCAGTCGCCCGAGGGCCGCACGCCGCTCGTCGAGCGCGGCGAACAACGCGTTGCCGTCGTCGACGAGCTTGTTGACCTGGTCGGCGCGTTGCGCAAGCACACCGGTCACCGACTTCGCATGCGCCAGCAGGCTTTGCAGCGCCTCGTCACGGTGGTTGAGGGTGCGCGACAGCGTCGTCACGCCGTCGAGCGCACCGCGCAGTTCGGGGGTGGCGTCGTGCAGC
The DNA here is from genome assembly GCF_001666915.1 of Mycobacterium sp. E3339. Classification (NCBI taxonomy): domain Bacteria; kingdom Bacillati; phylum Actinomycetota; class Actinomycetes; order Mycobacteriales; family Mycobacteriaceae; genus Mycobacterium; species Mycobacterium sp. E3339. The sequence goes on from NZ_LZIZ01000120.1 coordinate 21,630, forward strand.
GTGTCGGTCAACACGTTGAGGGCCTGCTCGAACTGCGGCTTGTTCAGGTTGTCGGCGTTCTGGCCCAGATCCTCGAGCGCGCCGGCGAGCGTGTACGGCGTGGTGGTTCGGCTGAGCGGGATCGTGGTCCCCCTGCCGCTGCCCGCCGGGGTCACCGAGATCGAGCGCTCACCGAGGATGGTGTCGGTGCGGATCGCGGCAAGCGACTGATCACCCACGGCGACATGGCGATCCACGCTGAAGCTGATCTTGGCGCTGTCGCCGGCCAGCCCGACCGACGTCACCTTTCCGACCTTCAGACCCGAGACGTACACCGCGTTTCCGGGATTGATGCCACCGGCGTCCGAGAAGTAGGCGTCGTAAACCTTGCCCTGCGGCCAGAACGGCAGCCCCGCGTAACCGAATGCGATGAGCACGACGCACACCACCAGCACCACCCCGAAGATGCCGGTGCGCAGCGGATCGCGCTCGCGCTTTGCGTCACTTGGCAAAAGCGCACCTCCCCTTGCTGGGATCCACCTGGCCGCCGAGCGGCAGCAGGATGTCGCTGCCGGCCGGGCCGTTGATCTTGATCGTCACGGAGCAGAAGTAAATGTTGAAGAACGACCCGTACGCACCGAGTGCGGCCAGCCGAAGGTAGTCCTCACCGAGCTGTTCGATGTCGTTGTTGACCTCCGCCTTGCGGTTGTCCAGCTCGGTGGCCAGCGGCCTGGTGTTTTCTAAGATGCCCTGCAGCGGCCGGCGCGAATTCTGCAGCAGCTCGGTCAAATCCGTCGTCGTCGAGGCCAGCGGCGGGATGGCGCCCGCGATGTCGTCCTTGTTCTTGGCCAGCCCGCTGATCAATTGCTGCAACTGGTCGACGCTGGCCGAAAACTGGGCGCTGCGCTGATCGACGGTCTTGAGCACGGTGTTGAGGTTGTTGATCACGTCACCGATGAGCTGGTCGCGCTGGCCCAGCGCCGACGAGAACGCGCTGGTGTCGGCCAACACGTTGGACAACGCGCCGCCTTGGCCCTGCAGCAGCTCGATGACGGCGCTGCTGATCGTGTTGACCTTGTCCGCATCCAGACCCTTGAGCACCGGCCGCAGGCCACCCAGCAGCGCGTCGAGATCCAGTGCGGGCTGGGTGTGTTGGGAGTTGATGGTCGCGCCCGGCGGCAGCTTGCGCAGCTCCCCCGGCCCCGAGGTGATCTCCAAATATCGGTCGCCGACCAGGTTTTCGTAGCGGATCACCGCCCGCGTCGACGAATACAGCGTGTAGCGCCTGTCGATCCCGAACGCCACATCGATGGTGTTGTCCGGGTTGAGCTTGACGCCGGATACCGCACCGACCGGGACGCCGGCGATGCGGACCTTCTGACCCGACTTCAGCCGCGACACGTCGGTAAACGTTGCGTGGTACGTGCTTTCGGGACCGAACCGGAAGTCGCCGAAGACCACCACCAGCGCCGCGGACACCAGCAGCATGGCGGCCGCGAAGATGCTGACCTTGATCATCATCGAGCGGTGCGAGGGCATGGTTCCGGCCGCCATCAGAAGTCGTCCCGTTCCGCGAAGGCGCCGTGGAACAAGAACTGCAGTGTCGACGGCGCGTCAAACTGCAACTCCGTGAACGGCTCGTACGGGATGTTGGCGTTGTCGGTGACCAGGAACGGGGCGCGGTAGAAGGATCCACCGGTCTGCTTGGTCGGGATATCCGGCAGCCCGCGGCAGTTGGGACCACCCGAGGCGTTGACGATGGGCAGCGACTCCGGGTAGGTGTACGACGGCGCGCCGAGCACGAAGCTCGACGACGTGAACAGGCCCGCCTTGCGGACACCGATCAGCGGGGCGAATTCCTTGATACCGCGCTCGATGCCGGCGAACAGGCAGCCGAATTCCGGCGAATAGTCGGCGGCCACCTTCAGCGGTGCCCGCAACCGGTTGATGGCGTCGATGAAGTTCTGTTCGGCCGGGGCCAACGTCTCGTAGGCGTTGTTGGATAGACCGATCGTCGCCAGCAAGGTGTCGTTGAGGTTGTTCTGCTGGTCGACGACGGTCTTGTTGATCGTCGGCAGGTTGTCGAAGACCGTGTTGAGGTCCGGGGCGGCGTCGGCATAGTTGTTGGCGACGATCGCCGTCTTGCGGAAGTCCTCCTGCAGCGCGGGCAGCTTCGGATTCGTCTGGCGCGTCAGGGTATCCAGGCCCGTCAGGATGCCGCCGAAGTCGTCACCGTGACCGCGCAGGCCTTCGGACAGCGCGCTCAGTGTTCCGTTGAGTTCGACCGGGTCGATCTTGTGCAACAGGTCGATCAGCGACTGGAAGAGCGTGTTCACCTCCAGCTGCACCGAGGAGGCGGCGACGTGGGCGTCCGGGCGCAGTGACGTCGGCGAAGGGTTTTGCGGCGGAATGAATTCCACCGCCTTGGCGCCGAAGATGGTGTTTCCCGCGATGTGCACCGTGGCGTTCGAGGGGATGAAATGCATGTCGTTGCTGTTGATGCCCAGCGTCAGCCGGGCCTGGTCATCGGCGTAGTCGATGGTCTCGACCTTGCCGATCTGGATGCCCCGGTACTTGACCTTGGCGCCCTTCTCCATCACCAGCCCGGCGCGCGGAGCCGAGACGGTGACCTTGTCGATCGAGGCGAAAGCCGCCGTGTAGGAAAGGTAAGTGATGACGGCGAACGCCAGTATCAGGCCGGCCAGCACCGCGGCTGCCAGCCGGACGTGGGTGCGTCGCGTGTCGGTTTCTGCCATGTCCTTTAAGCGGTCCTGTTATCCGGAGAGGTTGAAGTTACCGGACGCGCCGTACACGGCGAGTGAGATGAACAATGTGATGACGACGACGACGATCAGCGAGGTGCGCACGGCCTGGCCGACCGCGATGCCGACGCCGACCGGGCCACCGCTTGCGTTGTAGCCGTAGTAGGTATGGACGAGCATCACCGCGATGGACATCACGATCGCCTGCAGGAACGACCACAGCAGGTCCGACGGGATGAGGAAGGTATTGAAGTAGTGGTCGTAGAGACCTTTTGACTGCCCGTTGATGTACACGGTGGTGAAGCGGGCGGCGAAGAACGCGGCGAGCACCGACAGCGAGTACAGCGGAATGATCGCGATCAGTCCGGCGATCAGGCGGGTGGACACCAGGTAGGACACCGATTCCACCGCCATGCATTCGACGGCGTCGATCTCTTCGGACACCCGCATGGCGCCCAGCTGGGCGGTGGCACCGGCACCGATGGTGGCGGCCAACGCGATTCCGGCGATCACCGGCGCGACGACGCGGACGTTGAGGAACGCCGACAGGAACCCGGTCAGCGCCTCGATGCCGATGTTGCCCAGCGACGAGTAGCCCTGCACCGCGATGACCCCGCCTGAGGCCAGGGTCAGGAAGGCGGCGACGCCCACGGTGCCGCCGATCATGACCAGCGCCCCAGCGCCCATGGTCATTTCGGCGATCAGCCGGACCGTCTCCTTGCGGTACTTGGTGATCGCGTGGGGGACGTGGCGCACGGTGTGGCCATAGAACAAGGCCTGCTCACCGAAGTCATCGACGGGCCCCTGCAACCGGGAGGCGAGGTTGCGCAGCCGGTAGGTGACGTCGTAGCTCATCGTGTACTCACTTCGCCGAGATCCGTACGCCGATGGCCGTCATCACCACGTTGATGACGAATAGACAGATGAACGCGTAGACGACGGTTTCGTTGACCGCGTTGCCGACGCCCTTGGGTCCGCCCTTGACGGTCAGGCCGCGGTAACAGCCGACCAGCCCGGCCATCACGCCGAACAGCAGCGCCTTGACTTCGGCAAGAACCAGCTCGCGCAGCCCGGTGAGGACGGTCAGCCCGTTGATGAACGCACCCGGGTTTACGCCCTGCAGGAAGACGGAGAACACGTAGCCACCGGACAAGCCGATGGCGCACACCAAACCGTTGAGCAAGAGCGCGACGACCGTGGAGGCCAATACCCGCGGGACCACCAGGCGCTGAATCGGGTCGATGCCGAGCACGCGCATCGCGTCGATCTCTTCGCGGATGGTCCGCGCACCGAGGTCGGCACAGATCGCGGTGGCACCGGCGCCCGCCACGACGAGCACGGTCACCACCGGACCCAACTGGGTGATGGTGCCGAATGCCGTTCCCGCCCCGGACAAGTCGGCGGCGCCGATCTCGCGCAGCAGGATGTTGAGGGTGAACGCCACCAGCACGGTGAAGGGGATGGACACCAGCAGGGTCGGAACCAGCGACACGCGCGCGATCATCCAGGTCTGTTCCAGGAACTCGCCCAGTTGGAAGGGTCGGCGGAAAGTTTCACGACCGGTGGCGATCATCATTTCGAAAAACCCGCCGACGGCGCGGGCGGGAACCGCAAGTTGTTCCTTCAACTCGGCTACCCCCCTCAGCTGCTCGCGGCGAAGTCTGTGCGTCGCCTTAGCGGTGTCTTCCGTCGCATGCGGCTCGGTGTGAGCCGGATCATATTAACCCAGAACAAGTTAATGGTGTCAACGAACAGTATTTCTTTGTCTAAAACGTTAATTTCCCAGGTCAGACACCATCGCAATGTCTCAAACTGACACAGGTTCTACCTGCCGATTCCCCCCCCGTAAAGTAACCTCACACGGTTATTGCTCCATTAGCCCGACCGCGGAAAAGTTCCGTTCCGGATCGCGCCCAGCAAAGTACTGTTGCAGCGTCTCGCTCAGTTGCGCGGGCTCCCACGCGGCCCCCTCGGCGCTGAACCTGTGCTCCGCGGTCGGCGCCGCCACCAACGTCACTTGCGGGCCGTACACGATGAACACCTGGCCGTTGACTTCCGCGGCCGCCGGCGATGACAAGAACTTCACCAGGCTGACCACGTGCTCGGGCGACAGCGGGTCGACCCCGCCCGCCTCCACTTCCGGTGCGGCACCGAAGACGTCGGCGGTCATGGCGGTGCGGGCGCGCGGACAGATCGCGTTGGCGCACACCCCGTAGCGGCCCAGCGCCCGCGCGGCCGTCAGGGTGAGCGAGATGATGCCGGCCTTGGCCGCACCGTAGTTGGCCTGCCCCACCGGGCCCACCAGCCCCGCCTCGGACGCGGTGTTGACCAGGCGGCCGAAGACGGTTCCACCCGCCTCCTTGGCCTTCGAGCGCCAGTAGGTCGCCGCGTTGCGGGTCAGTAGGAAGTGGCCACGCAGGTGCACCGCAATGACGAGGTCCCACTCCTCGTCGGACATGTTGAACAGCATCCGGTCGCGGGTGATGCCGGCGTTGTTGACGACGACGTCCAGCCCGCCCAGGCCGTCGGCGGTGGCGACCAATTCGTCGGCGGTCGCGCGCTCGCTGATGTCGCCGGTGACCGCGACGGCCTTGGAACCCGCCGAGTTGATCTCATCGATGACGTCGGAGGCGTCCAGCGCGGCGGCGATGTCGTTGACGACGACGGTGGCGCCGGCTCGAGCCAGGCCAAGTGCTTCGGCCCGCCCCAGCCCCGCGGCGGCACCGGACACCACCGCGACCTTTCCGGAGAGATCGGTCGCGTTCGTGCTGCTAGTCAATTTATGAATACCTCTAGTTTCGTCAAGACGCTCTAGCGCTCGGGTCAGTCTTCGCGCAACAGCGCGGCTCGCGGGCATTCGGCGATCGCCTGCTCGGCCAGCTGCTCCTGGTCGGCGGGGATCGGATCGAGCTTGACGACGGCGTAATCCTCGTCGTCCAGGTCGAAGATATCCGGCGCGATTCCCAAGCACACAGCATTGCCTTCGCACCGGTCGTGGTCGACGATCACCCGCACAGCACCCTCCTTGCAGCTGGCCCTCACTTGAGCACGAGCCCCATCAGTATGTAGGACCACCATAGGGCCCGGATACCGCTGGGGAAACGGTCGCTGGAATCTCAGACTAGAACGTGTTACAACCGGGAAGACGAATGGGTAGTCGTCGGCCGAGTAACGTCGGCTAATCGAGGCGAGTCAGGTTAGCAAAGGACGGCTGGAATGCGCATCAGTTACACCCCTGAACAGGAGGAGCTGCGTCGCGAGCTGCGGTCGTACTTCACCAAACTCATGACGCCCGAGCGTCGCGAGGCACTGACCTCCTCGGGCGACGGCGAGGTCGGCACCGGCACCGCGTATCGCGACACCGTCGCCCAGATGGGCAAGGACGGCTGGCTCACCCTGAACTGGCCCAAGGAGTACGGCGGCCAGGACCGCTCGCCGATGGACTCGCTGATCTTCACCGACGAGGCGGCGATCGCCGGCGTCCCGGTGCCATTCCTGACGATCAACAGCGTGGCGCCGACCATCATGGCGTTCGGCACCGAGGAGCAGAAGAAGTTCTTCCTCCCCAAGATCGCCGCCGGCGAGCTGCACTTCTCCATCGGCTACTCCGAACCCGGCGCCGGGACCGACCTGGCGAACCTGCGCACCACCGCCGTCCGTGACGGCGACGAGTACGTCATCAACGGCCAGAAGATGTGGACCAGCCTGATCGCCTACGCCGACTGGGTCTGGCTGGCCGTGCGCACCAACCCCGACGCCAAGAAGCACCGCGGCATTTCGATGCTGACCGTGCCGACGACCGCCGAGGGTTTCTCGTGGACGCCCGTGCACACCATGGCCGGCGTGGACACCAGCGCCACCTATTACTCCGACGTGCGGGTCCCGGTGACCAACTTGATCGGCGAGGAGAACGGCGGCTGGAAGCTGGTCACGAACCAGCTCAACCACGAACGCGTCGCCCTGGTATCGCCGCAACCGATCTTCTTGGCCCTGCGCGAGGTTCGCGAGTGGGCGCAGAACACCAAGGACGACGGCGGCGCCCGGCTGATCGACTCGGAGTGGGTGCAGCTCAACCTCGCGCGCGTGCACGCCAAGGCCGAGGTGCTCAAGCTGATCAACTGGGAGCTGGCGTCGTCGAACAGCGAGTCGCTGTCGCCGGCCGATGCTTCGGCGGCCAAGGTGTACGGCACCGAGCTGGCGACCGAGGCGTACCGGCTGCTGATGGAGGTGCTCGGCACGGCGGCGACGCTGCGCCAGGATTCGCCGGGCGCCCTGCTGCGCGGCCGGGTCGAGCGGATGCACCGGGCGTGCCTGATCCTGACCTTCGGCGGCGGCACCAACGAAGTGCAGCGCGACATCATCGGCATGGTCGCCCTCGGCCTGCCCCGCAACCGCTGAGCCTCCTCGTCGGAAAGGACGAACATCGATGGACTTCTCGACAACCGAAGCGGCGAACGATCTCGGCGGCCTGGTGGACACGATCGTCAGTTCTGTGTGCACACCGGAGCACCAGCGCGAGCTCGACAAGCTCAACCAACGGTTCGACCGCGAGCTGTGGGGCAAGCTCGTCGACGCCGGCATCCTGACCAGCGCCTCGGCCACCTCGGTGGGCGGCGACGGTTTCGGTGTGCTCGAGCAGGTCGCCATCTTGGTGGCGTTGGGCCACCAGCTGGCGGCCGTGCCCTACCTCGAGTCGGTGATGCTCGGCGCCGGCGCGCTGGCCCGCTTCGGCACCGAGGAGCTGCAACAGCAGTGGGCCGCCCCGGCGGTCAGCGGCGAGAAGATCCTCGCCGTCGCGCTGCTGGGCGAGATGGGTGAGGGTCCGGTGCAGGCCGCCCGCGCCGGTGAGGGCTACCGTCTCACCGGCACCCGCACCCAGGTCGGCTTCGGGCCGGCCGCCGATGCCTTCCTGGTTCCGGCCCAGACCGACTCCGGCACCGCCGTTTTCGTCGTCGCCGCCGACGACCCCGGCGTTTCGGTGACCCCGCTGGAGACCACCGGCCTGGGCAGCGTCGGACACCTGACCCTGGACGGGACCCAGGTCGATGGCACCCGCATGGTCGGCGGCGCCGAGGTGGTCGTCTGGCTCGACACGCTGTCGGCCTTGGGCCGCAGCGCGTTCCAGCTGGGGGTGCTCGAACGCGGCCTCCAGCTCACCGCCGAATACGCCCGCGAGAGAGAGCAATTCGATCGCCCGATCGGCAGCTTCCAGGCGGTGTCCCAGCGCCTCGCCGACGGCTACATCGACGTCAAGGGCTTGCGGCTCACGCTCACCCAGGCGGCCTGGCGCGTCTCCGAAGATGTGCCCGCCGACATCGACGTGGCCAGCGCGGCGTTCTGGGCCGCCGACGCCGGGCACCGGGTGGCGCACACCATCGTGCACGTGCACGGCGGTGTCGGCGTCGACACCGATCACCCGGTGCACCGCTACTTCCTGGCCGCCAAGGAGACCGAATTCGCGCTGGGCGGGGCCACCGGTCAGCTGCGCCGGATCGGCCGTGAGCTGGCGGAAACCCCTGCCTGACTTCGTGCTTCCGCCCGACCCGACGGTCACCAAACTGCTGGTGCCGCTGGCCGAGATCGACGACCGGGGCGTCTACTTCGAAGACTCGTACACCAACTGGCGGGATCACCTGCGCAACGCCGCCGCGATCGCGTCGGCGTTGCGCGACCGCCTGGACCCGGCGAAGCCACCCCACATCGGTGTGCTGTTGGAGAACACGCCGTTCTTCTCGGCGATGCTGGCCGCGGCCGGCATGTCCGGCATCGTGCCGGTGGGACTGAACCCGGTGCGCCGCGGCGAAGCGCTGGCCCGAGACATAGCCCACGCCGACTGTCAAGTGGTGCTGGCCGATTCGGGTTCGGCCGCCGCGTTGGGCGACATCGACCACGTAAACGTCGACTCGACGGAGTGGGCCGACGAAGTGGCCGCGCACGGCGGCGCCGAGCCGCGTTTCCAATCCGCAACGGCGGACGACCTTTTCATGCTGATCTTCACCTCGGGCACCAGCGGCGAGCCGAAGGCGGTGAAGTGCAGCCATGGCAAGGTCGCGATCGCGGGCGTGACCATGACCCAGCGATTCGACCTCGGCCGCGACGACGTCTGCTATGTGTCGATGCCGCTGTTCCACTCCAACGCGGTGCTGGTCGGCTGGGCGGTGGCGGCGGCGTGCCAGGGCTCACTGGCGTTGCGGCGCAAGTTCTCCGCCTCCAATTTCCTGGCCGACGTCCGCCGCTTCGGTGCCACCTACGCCAACTATGTCGGCAAGCCCCTGTCCTATGTGCTGGCCACCCCGGAGCGGCCCGACGACGCAAACAACCCGCTGCGGGCGGTGTACGGCAACGAGGGCGTGCCCGGCGACATCGAGCGCTTCGGTCGCCGGTTCGGCTGCGTGGTCCAGGACGGGTTCGGTTCCACCGAGGGCGGGGTGGCGATCGCGCGCACCCCGGACACCCCGGACGGCGCACTGGGTCCGCTCCCGCAGGGCGTCGACATCGTCGACCCCGACACCGGTGAATCCTGCCCGCCGGGCGTGGTCGGCGAGCTGGTGAACACCGCGGGCCCCGGCCGCTTCGAGGGTTACTACAACGACGAGGCAGCCGAGGCCGAGCGGATGGCGGGCGGGGTCTACCACACCGGCGACCTGGCCTACCGCGACGACGCCGGCTACGCGTACTTCGCGGGGCGCCTGGGTGATTGGATGCGCGTCGACGGGGAAAACCTGGGCGCCGCGCCGATCGAGCGAGTGCTGCTACGCTACCCCGACGTGACGGAGGTGGCCGTGTACGCGGTGCCGGATCCGGTGGTGGGTGACCAAGTGATGGCGGCGGTCGTGATGGCCCCGGGGACCGAGTTCGATGCCGAGAAGTTTCGCGCCTTCCTGGCCGAGCAGCCCGACCTGGGGCCCAAGCAGTGGCCGTCGTACGTGCGGGTCAGCGCCGAACTTCCGCGCACGGTGACGTTCAAGGTGCTCAAGCGCCGGCTGGCGGCCCAGGGCGTCGACTGCGGGGATCCGGTGTGGCAGGTTCGCCGGTAGCGACATGACTTCCCGGCCCTTGGAGACCGCGCTCGAAGCGAGCTTTGATCAGCTGTGCGCCGCGGTGCCGGCGGAGGTCGGGGTCGCGATCGCCCGGCCCGACCGCACTTATTCGCTGGGCCGGTGGTGGTCCGGTGTCGCATGGTCGACGATCAAGGTGCCGTTGGTGATTGCGGCGCTGCGCAGCGATTGGTTGCGGGCCAAGGACCTGGCCGTAGCGGCCATCACCGAATCCGACAACCGCGCATCGGAGCAACTGTGGTCGCACTTGGGTGATCCGCAGGAGGCCGCACGGCGGGTGCAGGGTGTGATCGCCGAGGGCGGTGACACCGCCACCGTGGTCGAATCCCGCCGGCTCCGGCGCGGGTACACGGCGTTCGGCCAGACGCAGTGGACCCTGCAGCGGCAGGCCCGGTTCGCGGCCGAACTGCCCTCCATCCCCGATTCGGCCGACGTGATCGACTTGATGCAGCGCCTCACCAGCGGCCACCGCTGGGGCCTGGCCGCGAAAGGCTTTGCGGCCAAGGGCGGTTGGGGGCCCGGCACGCAGGGCGACTACCTGGTGCGCCAGTTCGGCATCGTGCCCACGCCCTCGGGGCAATGGGGCGTGGCCCTGGCGGCCAGGGTCCACGACGGCGTGATGGAGACGGGCGTCGACGTCCTCAACTCCATGTCGGAGTGGGTCCTCGGCCGGCTTCCGGGGCTAGCCCGTTATTGACGGCACTACCGCGTCGATCAGGTGCGGCCCCGGTTCGTTCAACGCCCGCCGCAGCGCGTCGGCGAGTTCCTCGCCGGTGGTGACGCGGCGCGCCGGGACCCCCATCCCCTCGCTGATCTTGACGAAATTCATTGTGGGGCGCGACAAGTCGAGCAGGTCGAGGGCCTTCGGCCCGGGCGCCGATCCGGCCCCGACCCGGGCCAACTCGATGCGCAGGATGTCGTAGGCGCTGTTGTCGTAGATGACGGTCGTCACGTTCAGTTGTTCGCGCGCCTGAGTCCACAACCCCGAAATCGTGTACATCGCCGACCCGTCGGATTCCAGGCACAGCACCGGCCGATCGGGGGCGGCGACCGCGGCGCCGACCGCGGTCGGGATGCCGTAACCGATCGCCCCGCCGGTCAGCGTCAGCCAGTCATGGGCCGGCGCCCCCGCCGTGGCCTGGACCAGCAGCACACCGGAGGTGTTCGACTCGTCGACGACGATCGCCCCTTCCGGCAGCAGCCCCCCGATGACGTCGGCCGCCGACGCCGACGTCAGGGGACCACTCGGCAGTTGGGGGCGCGCCGCAACCGCCACGGGCGCAACGGTTCCGGGCGCCACCTCGTCGGCCACCGCGGCCAGCGCCTCGGCGGCGCCGCTGTGCCCGGCGAGCAGATGCACCTCGCAGCCGGCCGGGACGAGGTCGCTGGGCATGCCCGGGTAGGCGAAGAAGGACACCGGCGACTTGGCGCCCGCCAGCACCAGATGCTTGGCGCCGTCCAGCTGGGCCGTCGCGGCCTCGGCGAAATAGGCGAGCCGCTCGACGGCGGGGACGCCGGCGCCGCGCTCGAGCCGGGTCGGGAACGTCTCACACAACACGCGGGCCCCGGTCGCCTCCGCGATGCGGGTGGCCGCGGCGAGTCCGGGACCGCGGGTGGCGTCGCCGCCGACCATGATCACCGTGGGTTCCCCGGAGCGCAGCACCTCGATCACCTCGAACGCCAGCCGCGGCTCGGCCCCCGCCGGCTCCGTGGGCACCGTCCCGGCGGGTTGCGCCCCGTCCGACCACGACACATCGGCGGGCAGGATCAGGGTCGAGATCTGCGAGCCCGCGCGGCTGGCGGCGATCGCCTCCGCGGTGTCGGACGCGACGTCCGCCGTCTGCTCGGTGCGGCGCACCCACCCCGAGACCGTACCGGCGAGTGCGTCGATGTCGGATTCCAGTGGGGCGTCGTACTTTTTGTGGTACGTGGCGTGATCGCCGACGACCACCACCATCGGCACCTGGGCCCGCCGGGCGTTGTGCAGGTTCGCCAGGCCGTTGCCCAGGCCGGGGCCCAGGTGCAGCAGCACCGCCGCGGGCCGGCCGGCGATGCGGGCGTAGCCGTCGGCCGCGCCGGTGGCCACGCCCTCGAACAGGGCCAGCACCCCACGCATTCGCGGGACGGTATCCAGGGCGGCGACGAAGTGCATCTCCGAGGTGCCCGGGTTCGCGAAGCACACGTCGACACCGCCGTCGACCAGCGTGTTGATCAAAGCCTGGGCACCGTTCACGTGTTTGCCTCCAGTTTGAAAACGCGCTCGGCGTTGCCGTGCAAGAAGTCTCGGCGGCCCTCGTCGGACAGGCCGAGTTCGTCGAGTCCCGCCAGGGCGTGCGTGTGGCTCATCATCGGGTAGTTGGTCCCGAACAGCACTTTGCGTTGTCCCGTACCGGTTTTCATGAACCGGACCAGCTCTGGCGGCAGCCGGCGCAGCGTGTAGGCGGACGTGTCGATGTAGACGTTTTCGTGCTTGCGCGCGACGGCGACCATCTCCTCGGTCCACGGATAGCCGACGTGCCCGCCGACGATCACCAGCTCGGGAAAATCGAGGGCGACCTGATCGATGTAGGGAATCGGGCGGCCGGTCTCCGACGGCCGCAGCGGCCCGGTGTGGCCCACCTGGGTGCAAAACGGCACGCCTTGCTCCACGCATTCGGCGAACAACGGATAGTAGCGGCGGTCGGTGGGCGGGGCGTTCCACAACCACGGCACCACCCGAAGGCCGAGGAATCCTTCTGCCACGCGGCGCCGCAGCTCGCGAACCGCTTCCATCGGCCGATCCAGGTCGACGGTGGCCAGCCCGCCAAACCGGTTCGGGTGCAGGCGGATCCACTCGGCAACCTCGTCATTGGAGATCAGATCCTGCCCACCCGGGCCGCGCCACGCGCTGAGCAGGCCGAACCGGACGCCCGCCGCGTCCATCGCCTCGATGCTCGCCCCGATCGGGACGTCGGCGTCCGGTATCCAGTCCCCGGTCCAGCGCCGCAGGGATGCCAGCATGTCGCTGCGCAGGAACCGCGCAGTGGGGTGCTGCATCCACACATCGACCGTCATCGAGGTCCAACAGTAGACGGACGTTACGCGGCCAGTGCCGCGCGGGCGGCAGCCTGCGTCTGACGCGCGTACCCGCCGCCGAACAGCACGACGTGCGCCAGCAACGGAAAGAGTTGATGCAGCCCGACCCGGTCGCGCCAACCCGGTTTCAGCGGCCGCACCCGCTGGTAGCCGTCGAGGACCGCGTCGTGGTGCGGGCAGCCGAACAGGGCAAGCATCGCCAGGTCGGTCTCGCGGTGGCCGGCGTGCGCGGCCGGGTCGATCAGCACCACCCCGTCGGGCGTCCACATCACGTTGCCGCTCCACAAGTCACCATGCAGCCGGGCGGGCGAATCGTCGTCGTCGAAGTCACCCGCGCGGCAACGCGCCACGACGGAGTCGATCGCGTCGCGAGTCGACGCGTCCAGCCGCGGCGCCGCCAGCTCCGCCATCGGGGTCAGCCGCTCCTCGGCGTAAAAGTCCGCCCAGCGCGGGTGCCGCCGCAACGACATCGGCAGCGGCTGGGACAGCGGGCCGAAGAACCCGGGCCCATCCCAGCCGTCGGGGCCGGCCCCGAAGGCCGGCGCGCCGGCGTCGTGCGTCACCGCGAGCCGGCCACCGAACGCCCGCGCCGCCTCCGCGGTCGGTGGCACGGAATCAAGCCGGCCCAGGATCAGGCTCGTCGCGTCGACGGAGAGCACCCGCGCGCACGGCACTCCGCCGTCGACGCCGGAGAGCCAGCGCAGGCCCGCGGCCTCCCACGCGAAGTACCCGGCCGGGGCGTTCGGGTGGTGCTTGACGAATTCGGTCAAGCGCTCACGTGAGCGGCGTGCACGTCGTCGGCGGGGCGCGCCTCGGTCTGCTCTTTGGCCCAGCGGTAGTCCGGTTTGCCGGCCGGGGAGCGCTTCACCTCGTCGACCAGCCAAAGGCTGCGCGGCACTTTGTATCCGGCGATCTCGGAGCGCACGAAGCGGTCCAGTTCGGCCAGCGAGGGCTTGGACCCCGGCCGCGCCTGCACGACGGCGGCGACGTGCTGCCCGTATCGGGGATCGGGCACGCCGACCACCAGCGCGTCGAAGACGTCGGGATGGCCCTTGAGCGCCGCCTCGACCTCCTCGGGGTAGATCTTCTCGCCGCCGCTGTTGATCGACACCGAGCCGCGGCCCAGCATCGTGACGGTGCCGTCGTCCTCGACCAGCGCCCAGTCGCCGGGGATCGCATACCGGACGCCGTTGATGGTCTTGAACGTCTCGGCGGTCTTCTTCTCGTCCTTGTAATAGCCGACCGGGATGTTGCCCTTCTTGGCGATGAAGCCGCGCACCCCGGAGCCGGGCTTGACCTCGTTGCCCTCCTCGTCGAGCACCACGGTGCGGTGGTCGATGGTCACCCGGGGGCCGCCGGCGTGCGGCGCGTCCTTGGCGACGATGCTGGTGCCGCCGAAGCCGGTCTCCGAGGAGCCGATGGAGTCGGTGATCACCCGGTTCGGCAGCAGTTCGAGCAGCTTCTCCTTGATGCTCGGCGAGAACAGCGCGGCGGTGCTGGCGAGCAGGAACAGCGAGGACAGGTCGTACTCGTTCCCCTCGTCCTGATGGGCCAGCAGCGCATCGAGCAGCGGCCGCGCCATCGCGTCACCGGTGAAGAACAGCAGGTTCACCTTGTGCTCGTGGATGGTGCGCCACACCTCGTCGGCGTTGAACTCCGGTGCGAGCACGGTGGTTTGGCCCGAGAAGATCGACATCCAGGTGGCCGACTGGGTGGCGCCGTGGATCATCGGCGGGATCGGGTAGCGGACCATCGGCGGGTTGGCGGCGGCGGCCTTGGCCAGGTCGTACTCGTCCTTGACGAATTCGCCTGTGGCGAAGTCGGTTCCACCGAAGAGCACCCGGTAGATGTCCTCGTGGCGCCACATCACGCCCTTCGGGAAGCCCGTCGTGCCACCCGTATACAGCAGGTAGATGTCGTCGGCGCTGCGCTCGCCGAAGTCGCGCTCGGGTGAGCCCTGCGCGATCGCGGAGTAGAACTCGACGCCGCCGTAGCGCTGGAAGTCGGCGTCGCTGCCGTCCTCGATGACCAGGATCGTCTTGACGTTCGGGGTGTCCGGCAGCACGTTGGCCACCCGGTCGGAGTACTGGCGCTCGTGGACCAGGGCGACCATGTCGGAGTTGTCGAACAGGTAGCGCAACTCGCCCTCGACGTAGCGGTAGTTGACGTTCACCAGGATGGCGCCCGCCTTGACGATGCCGAGCATCGCGATGACGATCTCGATGCGGTTGCGGCAGTACAGCCCCACCTTGTCGTCCTTCTTCACCCCCTGATCGATCAGGTAGTGGGCGAGGCGGTTGGCCTTCTCCTCCAGCTGGGCGTAGGTGAGCTTCTCGTCACCGCAGATCAGGGCGACACGGTCCGGCACGGCGTCGATGGCGTGCTCTGCGAGATCGGCAATATTCAGGGCCACGGCCACCAAATTAGAACGTGTTACATTTCCTGACAAGTTCGTGCTCAATGTCGAGGGAGAGGCGGTAGCCGTGGCTGAGGCTCCAGCAAACGAGGAATCGGGCCAAGACGCCCTGGTGGAACAGCGCGGTCACACCCTGATCGTCACGTTGAACCGGCCGCACGCCCGCAACGCCCTGAGCACCGAAATGATGGAAATCATGGTCCAGGCCTGGGACCGCGTCGACAACGATCCGGACATCCGCTGCTGCATCCTGACCGGGGCCGGTGGCTACTTCTGCGCGGGCATGGACCTCAAGGCGGCAACGAAGAAGCCGCCGGGTGAATCTTTCAAGGACGGCAGCTACGACCCGTCGCGAATCGACGCGTTGCTCAAGGGACGCCGGCTCACAAAACCCCTCATCGCGGCCGTCGAGGGACCCGCGATCGCCGGCGGCACCGAGATCCTGCAGGGCACCGACATCCGCATCGCCGGCGAGAGCGCCAAGTTCGGCATCTCCGAGGCCAAGTGGAGCCTGTACCCGATGGGCGGATCGGCCGTGCGGCTGGTGCGGCAAATCCCCTATACGGTCGCCTGCGATCTGCTGCTGACCGGACGGCACATCACCGCCGCCGAGGCGAAGGAGATGGGCCTGATCGGGCACGTGGTGCCGGACGGTCAGGCGCTCTCCAAGGCGCTAGAGCTCGCAGACGTCATATCGGCCAACGGACCCCTCGCGGTGCAGGCGATCCTGCGGGCGATCCGCGAGACCGAGGGCATGCACGAGAACGAGGCCTTCAAGATCGACACCCAGATCGGCATCAAGGTCTTCCTGTCCGACGATGCCAAGGAAGGCCCCAGGGCGTTCGCCGAGAAACGCAAGCCCAACTTCCAGAACAAGTAACCCGCGATATCGCCCCTTTCGCGCCGAACGTGCACCCCTTGCGAATTTCCGGCCGATTTTTCGCGCTCAGTGCACGTTCGACGGGGCTGTCGGGCCTTGACGGCACACTCCTGCCATGGAGGTCCCGTTCATCGGTAGTGAGGCCGTCGCGTCCGGCCGAGTGACGCCGTACGCGCTACGCAGCCGGTTTCTCGCCCTTCATCCCGACGTGTACGTCGCGCGCGACGTCGAGCTCACCGCGCGCGGGCGCGCCCACGCGGCGTGGTTGTGGTCGAGGCGGCGGGCCATCGTCGCGGGCCGCTCGGCGGCCGTGCTGCACGGGGCGAAGTGGGTTGATGGGCGCGCCCCGGCCGAGTTGCTCTACGACTACCGCCGGCCGCCGAGAGGTATTCGCACCTGGTCGGACCGCGTAGCGGAAGACGAGATACAAGTAGTCTCCGGGATCCCGGCGACGACGCCGGCGCGTACGGCGCTCGACCTGGCGTGCCGCTATCCCGTCGGTGCCGCCGTCGCAGCGATCGACGCGCTGGCACGCGTGGCGGAGCTGAAGGTGTGCGACGTCGAGACACTCGCGGATCGGTATCGAGGCCGCCGCCGCATCCGGCGAGCACGCGTTGCCCTATCGCTCGTGGATCCCGGCGCCGAGTCCCCGCGCGAGACGTGGCTGCGGCTGCTGGTCATCAAGGCCGGCTATCCGCGGCCTCAGACCCAGATCCCGGTCTTCGGGGAGTACGGGGAGCTGATCGCCGTCCTCGATTTGGGTTGGGAGGACGCCAAAATCGCGCTCGAGTACGAAGGCGATCACCACCGGACGGACCGCAGGCAATTCAATCGGGACATCGCGCGTTACGAAGCGCTGTCCGATCTCGGCTGGATCGTCATCCGAGTTACCGCCGACGACACACAGGGCGGAATTCTGCACCGAGTGGCCGCTACCTGGGCGCGCCGAACGTGCACTCAGCGCGAAAAACTCGCCTGAATATCGCGATGATTACACGCTCGGCGAATCAGCGATGCTTACCCCAGCGGGGCGCCCGGCGTGAACGCCACCGGCATCTTCTCCAGGCCGGACACGAAGTTGGCCGGCCGCAAGGGCAGATCGGCGTCCGACGCCAGACGCATGTCCGGCAGGCGCTGCAGCAGCCGGCTCTGCATGATGGACAGCTCGAGCCGGGCGAGCTGGTTGCCGAGGCAGAAGTGCGTCCCGAAACCGAAGGCGAGGTGGTTGTTCGGGTAGCGCTCGATGTTGAAGCTCTCCGGGTCGTCGAAGACCTTCTCGTCGAAGTTCGCCGACTCGAACAGCAGGATCATCTTCTCGCCCTGGTGCAGCTGGGTGCCGTGGAATTCGGTGTCGGCGGTGATCGTGCGCGCCATGTTCTTCACCGGCGCGGTCCAGCGGAGCATCTCCTCGATCGCGTTGGGCAGCAGGCTCAGATCGGCCGCCAGGCGCCGGTGCTGATCCGGATGCAGCAGCAGCTGCCGCGTCCCGCCGGACAGCGTGTGGCGCGTGGTCTCGTCGCCGCCGATCAGCAGCAGCAGCACCTCGGTGACGATCTGGTGGTCTTCGAGGCGCGAGCCCTCGACTTCGGCGTGCACGAGGACGCTGACCAGGTCGTCGGTCGGCTCCTTCTTGCGGGCCTCGATCATCCCCATCATGTATTGGCTGTAGGCCGCGAAGGCGTCCATGGTGACCTGGAAATCGGATTCCGCCGCGGTGCTGCTCAAGAAGCTCACCAGGTCGTCGGACCACTTGAGGAACATCTTGCGCTCTTCGGGCCGCACGCCGAGCATGTCACCGATGACGGCCATGGGCAGCGGCGCCGCGAGGTCCCAGACGAAGTCACACTCACCGCGCTCGCAGACCGCGTCGATGAGCGTGTCACACAGCGAAACAATCTTGGCTTCAAGGTCTTTCACGCGCTTGCGGGTGAAACCGGAGTTGACGAGCTTGCGGCGCAACAGGTGTTGCGGGTCGTCCATCTCGATCATCATCTCGACGCCGTCTTGGTCGGGCCGAATGCCGCCCGCGTTGGAGAACAACTCGGGGTTGCGCTCGGCCTCGATCACGGCCTGATAGGTGGAGGCGGCCGCTAATCCGTTGCGATCCCGGAAGACCGGCTCGTTCTCGCGCATCCAGCGGTAAACGGACCGGGAATCGCCCGCGTAGAAAGCGCCGTCGGTGAGGTCGACGTCGGGCCTCGTCATGGTCATGAGATCTCCTGAGCATCACCGAAGGTCATTTGGACGTTTTGAGCCGAACTGGACACTAGAGCGCGTTTTGGAAGACCCAGCGCCGCAAGCTCTTTCGAGTACGGATGATCGCCCAGCCGGACCCGCACTCCGCCGAAGCGGGTGCGCACGCCGTCCAGCGTGTGCTCGAAGGCGGTCTCGCGGGTGACGCCGTCGCGGTGTGAGTAGCTGCGCTGCTCTTGCTGGCGCGGGGTCAGCCGGAATGGCAGGCCGCGGCGAAAATCCATCCCGATCACCGGTTGGCCGTCGATGCTGAGATCGAAACTGAAATGCTCACCTTCGGTGACGGTGAACTCGCCCATAACCTTCGGGTAGCCCCAGATCTTGGTGCCCGCCTCCAAGGTGAATGCCTGGTCGACGGGCAGGTGGTGGATGAAGGCGCCGGCCGACTGCAACGCGCGCGGCCCGGAGGCCTTCGAACCGGGCGGGTTGACCATGACGCTCGTGCCGAACTCGTGGTACTGGCCCAGATCGCCGTCGATGTAGTGCATCAACATCAGGACGACGATCGCGCGGCCGGGCAGGTAGCGGCACACCTGCAGGCCGCTGTAGTCGATCATCTGTTGCGCGGCGTCGGCGTCGACCGAGAACATCGCCATGTGCTGATTTGCCCTGCGGATCCGCACCGGCATGGTCAGTACCGTGCCCGCGATAGTGTGCTGCGAGGCTGTCATCGGGCCACACTAGAACGCGTTCTAATCCCCTGGCAAGGATCGGCTAGATCAGCGTGGCGAGCTCCCTGATCTGCGCCTCGTTGCGTCCGTTGACCACCATCATGGTGACGCCGGCGGCCTCCCAGACCTTGACCTGCTCACGGACGTAGTTGATATCGCCGACGATCGCGGCGTCGTCGACCACCTCGTCGGGGATGATCTCCGCGGCCTTGTCCTTCTGGTTGCTGCGGAACAGCTTCGTCACGTCGTCGACCACCTCGGCATAACCCATCCGCCGGTACACATCGGCGTGGAAGTTGGTGTCCTCGGCGCCCATGCCACCCATGTAAAGGGCCAGATAGGGCTTCATGGCCGCGAAGGCGGCGGCGCGGTCGTCGGTGATGACGATGTTCGCGGTCGCGCAGATCTCGAAGTCCTCGCGGCCGCGGCGCGCCCCGGGCCGGGCGAACCCCTCGTCGAGCCATTCGTTGTAGGTGTCGGCCATCCGCGGCGTGTAGAAGATGGGCAGCCAGCCGTCGCAGATCTCGGCGGCCAGCGCCACGTTCTTCGGCCCCTCGGCGCCCAGCATGATCGGGATGTCGGCGCGCAGCGGGTGCGTGATTGGCTTGAGCGGCTTGCCGAGGCCGGTCGTCTGCTCCCCGGTCAGCGGCAGCGGATAGTGCGGGCCGTCGCTGGTCACCGGCTTCTCCCGCGCCCACACCTGCCGCATGATGTCGATGTACTCGCGGGTGCGGGCCAGCGGCTTGGGGAACGGCCGGCCGTACCAGCCCTCGACCACCTGCGGGCCGGACACGCCGAGCCCGAGGATGTGCCGGCCGCCGGACAGGTGGTCGAGCGTCAGCGCGGCCATCGCGGTCGCGGTCGGTGTGCGCGCGGACAGCTGGATCACCGAGGTGCCCAGCCGCAGCCGGTGCGTCGACGAGCCCAACCAGGCCAGCGGCGTGTAGGCGTCCGATCCCCACGCCTCGGCGGTGAACACGGCGTCGAACGCGGTCTCCTCGGCCGCGGCGACGAGTTCCGCGTGGTTCTCCGGCGGCTGAGCGCCCCAATACCCGAGCTGCAACCCAAGCTTCATAGTCACTGACCTTCCGAAGGGACCCGATGTTGAAACCGTTCTTAGAACCTGTTCTACTCGATGGCGTGACAGCCAGCTCGAGCAGCCCGACCTTGACGGATCCCACGGAACCGCCACTCTCCGCGCCACTGACGTTGTCTTTCGACTACACCCGTTCGGTCGGCCCCACGCTAAGCAAGTTCTTCACCGCGCTGCGTGAGCGCCACGTCCTGGGCGTGCGCGGATCGGATGGCCGGGTGCACGTACCGCCCGCGGAGTACGACCCGGTCACATACGAGCCGCTGGGCGAGATGGTGCCGGTGTCCAGCGTCGGCACCGTCGTGTCCTGGACCTGGCAGCCCGACCCGATAGAGGGCCAGCCGCTGGACCGTCCGTTCGCCTGGGCGTTGATCAAGCTCGACGGCGCGGACACCCCGCTGATGCATGCCGTCGACGCCGGCAGCCCCGACGCCATTCGGACCGGCGCCCGGGTGCATGTGCACTGGGCCGACGAACCGGTGGGCGCGATCACCGACATCGCCTACTTCGCGCTCGGGGAGGAAGCCGAGCCCGTGTCGGAAGCGGCTGCGGGCGAACAGGATCCGGTGACCATGATCGTCACACCCATCTCGCTGACGATTCAGCACACCGCCTCGCACGAGGAGAGCGCCTACCTGCGCGCGATCGCCCAGGGCAAGCTGTTGGGCGCCCGCACCGGAAAAGAGGGAAAGGTCTACTTCCCGCCGCACGGCGCGGACCCGGCCACCGGCCAGCCCACGACGGAGTTCGTCGAGCTGCCCGACAAGGGCACCGTCACGACGTTCGCGATCATCAACATCCCGTTCCAGGGCCAGCGCATCAAACCGCCCTACGTGGCGGCCTACGTGCTGCTCGACGGGGCGGACATCCCGTTCCTGCATCTGGTCGCCGACGTCGACGCGCACGAGGTGCGGATGGGCATGCGCGTCGAGGCGGTGTGGAAACCCCGCGAGGAGTGGGGTTTTGGCATCGACAACATCGAGTACTTCCGGCCGACGGGTGAGCCCGACGCCGAATACGACACCTACAAGCACCACCTGTAAAGGGCACACCTACCAATGAGCGCTCGCAACGTTGCGGTCGTCGGCTTCGCCCACGCCCCACACGTCCGCCGCACCGACGGCACCACCAACGGCGTCGAGATGCTGATGCCGTGCTTCGCCCAGCTCTACGAGGACCTCGGAATCACCAAGGGCGACATCGGCTTTTGGTGCTCGGGGTCCTCGGATTACCTCGCCGGGCGGGCATTCTCGTTCATCTCGGCGATCGACTCGATCGGCGCGGTACCGCCGATCAACGAGTCACACGTGGAGATGGACGCGGCCTGGGCACTGTACGAGGCCTACATCAAGATCCTGACCGGCGAGGTCGACACCGCGCTGGTGTACGGATTCGGTAAGTCGTCGGCGGGCATTCTGCGGCAGATCCTTTCGCGGCAGACCGACCCCTACACCGTCGCCCCGCTGTGGCCGGATTCGATCTCCATGGCGGGCCTGCAGGCCCGCATCGGGCTCGACACCGGCAAGTGGACCGAAGAGCAGATGGCGCGTGTCGCGTTCGATTCCTTTGCCAACGCACGCCGGGTGGACAACCTCGAGCCGACGATCAACGTCGCCGACCTGCTCGAGAGGCCGTTCTTCGCCGAGCCGCTGCGACGCCATGACATCGCCCCGATCACCGACGGCGCCGCCGCGATCGTGCTCGCGGCCGATGACCGCGCACGCGAGCTGCGGGAGAACCCCGCCTGGATCACGGGGATCGAGCACCGCATCGAAACCCCCGCGCTGGGTGCGCGCGACCTCACCGAGTCCCCGTCGACCAGGGCGGCGGCCAAAGTGGCCACGGGTGGCAAGACCGACAACCTCGACGTGGCCGAGATTTGCGCGCCCTTCACCCACCAGCACCTGATCATCGAGGAGGCCATCCGGATACCGGGGCCGACCAAGGTGAATCCGTCCGGCGGCGCGCTGGCCGCCAACCCCATGTTCGTCGCCGGCCTGGAGCGGATCGGGTTTGCGGCGCAACACATCTGGAACGGGTCGGCGCAGCGGGTGCTGGCGCACGCCACCAGCGGGCCCGCGTTGCAACAGAACCTGGTTGCGGTCATGGAAGGAAAGAACTGATGGCCGGTGCAGGTGCGCACCTAGCCGCGGTACTCGGTACCGGGCAGACGAAATATGTGGCCAAGCGCCAAGACGTTTCGATGAACGGCCTGGTGCGCGAGGCCATCGACCGGGCGCTGGCCGACTCCGGTTCCACCTTCGACGACATCGACGCCGTCGTGGTCGGCAAGGCGCCCGACTTCTTCGAGGGCGTCATGATGCCGGAGCTGTTCATGGCCGACGCCGTGGGCGCGACGGGCAAGCCGCTGATCCGGGTGCACACCGCGGGCTCGGTCGGCGGATCAACCGGTGTGGTGGCCGCCAGCCTGGTGCAGTCCGGGAAATACCGGCGCGTGCTGGCGATGGCGTGGGAGAAGCAGTCGGAGTCAAACGCCATGTGGGCGTTGTCGATTCCGATCCCCTTCATCAAGCCGGTGGGCGCCGGCGCGGGTGGGTACTTCGCCCCGCACGTGCGCTCCTACATCCGCAGGTCCGGCGCGCCGCTGAACATCGGCGCCATCGTCGCGGTCAAGGACCGGCTCAACGGGGCCCGCAATCCGCTGGCGCACCTGCACCAACCCGACATCACCGTCGAGAAGGTGATGGAGTCGCCCATGCTGTGGGACCCGATCCGTTACGACGAGACCTGCCCGTCGTCCGACGGCGCCGCCGCCGTCGTGATCGGCAACGAGGAGGCCGCCGAAGCCCGCCTGGCGCAAGGAAATCCGGTGGCGTGGATCCACGCCACCGCGTTGCGCACCGAGCCGCTGCAGTTCTCCGGGCGCGACCAGGTCAGCCCGCAGGCGGGGCGCGACGCGGCCGCCGCGCTGTGGAAGGCGGCCGGCATCACCAGCCCGATCGACGAGATCGACGCGGCCGAGATCTACGTACCGTTCTCCTGGTTCGAGCCGATGTGGTTGGAAAACCTCGGCTTTGCGCCCGAGGGCGAGGGCTGGAAGCTCACCGAGGCCGGCGAGACGGCGATCGGTGGACGGTTGCCCGTCAACCCGTCGGGCGGAGTGTTGTCGTCGAATCCGATCGGCGCCTCGGGCCTGATCCGGTTCGCGGAGGCGGCGATTCAGGTGATGGGCAAGGGTGGCGATCACCAGGTTCCGAACGCGCGCAAGGCGTTGGGACACGCCTACGGCGGCGGTTCGCAGTACTACTCCATGTGGGTGGTCGGTGCGGACAAGCCGAGGCCGGAAAAGGTCGGCGCCGATGGCTGAGCACCCCGCGCACGACGCCGGCCGGCGCTCGCGCGAGGCCGTAATCGCCAGGGACAAGGAGGCGTGGCTGGCGGTTTTCGCCGACGACGCCATCGTGGAGGACCCGATCGGCCCGTCGGCCTTCGATCCGGAGGGCAAGGGCCACCGGGGCCGCGACGCGATCGCGGCCTTCTGGGACAAGGCCATCGCCCCGACCAAGCGGATCGAGTTCGTCTTTCGCGACACGTACCAGTGCGGCAATGAGGAAGCCAACGTCGGCCACATCCTGATCACCCACGGCGACTATCAGGTGACCGCCGAGGGCGTCTTCACGTACAAGGCCAACGGCGAGGGCAAGCTGACCGCCCTGCGCGCGTACTGGGAGATGGACCGCGCGGCCGCGTCGGCCCGCAAGGTCTAAAGCGGCTCGAGCCCGGCCAGGTGCCGCTGCGCCAGCTCGCGATAGGCCTGCGGATTCACCTTGATCCACATCTCGGCGCCCGTTCCGGCGACCGGGCCCTTGATCTGTGCCGGCGAGCCGACCGCCAGCATGCCGGCGGGAATCTGGGTGCCGGCCGTCACCAACGAGTGGGCGGCGACCAGGCTGCGCGCGCCGATCACGGCGCCGTCGAGGACGGTGGCGTGGTTGGCGATCATCGCCTCGGAACCGACGTGCACCCCGTGAATGCAGCACATGTGCGCCACGGTGGCGCCCGGGCCGATGTCGACCGGTATGCCCGGCGGCGCGTGCAGCACCGACCCGTCCTGGACGTTCGCGCCCTCGCGCACCACGATGGGCCCGTAATCGCCGCGCAGCACGGTGTTGAACCACACCGACGCACCGGCCTCGACGACGACGTCGCCGATCAGGGTGGCGGTCGGGGCCACGAACGCGGTGGGGTCGACCCGCGGCGCCCGGCCTTCGAAAGCAAACAGCGGCATCGTCTAGATATACCCCGAGCGCCGAGGCGTCGCGGGAAAGCCCAGCCAGACTCGCCGTCGTTGCGCGGCGACACCGCAAAACTGTAACGTGTTCTAGTTAGAGGGGCAGTGAGTTGGAGGTGACAGGTGAGTACCGACACCAAGGCGGTCGGCATCCGGGAGATCGATCCCGGCGCATTGCCGACCAGGTACGCCCGGGGCTGGCATTGCCTCGGTGTGGCAAAGGACTTCCAGGACGGTAAGCCGCACTCCGTCGAGGCGTTCGGCACCAAGCTGGTGGTTTTCGCCGACTCGCAGGGCGACCTCAAGGTTCTGGACGGCTACTGCCGCCACATGGGCGGGGACCTGTCGGAAGGCACCATCAAGGGCGACGAGGTGGCCTGCCCGTTCCACGACTGGCGGTGGGGCGGCGACGGTCGCTGCAAGCTGGTGCCCTACGCCAAGCGCACGCCCAAGACGGCGCGCACCCGCTCGTGGACGACCGATGTGCGGGGCGGCCTGCTGTTCGTCTGGCACGACCACGAACAGAATCCGCCGGACCCCGCGGTCCGGATTCCCGACATCCCGGAAGCGGCCAGCGACGAGTGGACCGAATGGCGGTGGAACCGCATCCTGATCGAGGGGTCGAACTGCCGCGACATCATCGACAACGTCACCGACATGGCGCACTTCTTTTACATCCATTTCGGGTTGCCGACCTACTTCAAGAACGTCTTCGAGGGCCACATCGCCTCGCAGTACCTGCACAACGTGGGCCGGCAGGACGTCAATGACCTGGGCACCTCCTACGGCGAGGCGCACCTCGATTCGGAGGCTTCGTACTTCGGGCCGTCGTTCATGATCAACTGGCTGCACAACAGCTACGGCGGCTACAAGGCCGAGTCGATCCTGATCAACTGTCACTACCCCGTGACCCAGAACTCGTTCGTGCTGCAGTGGGGCGTCATCGTCGAAAAGCCCAAGGGCATGGACGAAGCCATGACCGACAAGCTCTCGCGGGTGTTCACCGAAGGCGTCAGCAAGGGCTTCCTGCAGGATGTCGAGATCTGGAAGCACAAGACCCGCATCGACAACCCGCTGCTGGTCGAGGAGGACGGCGCCGTCTATCAGCTGCGCCGCTGGTATCAGCAGTTCTACGTAGACGTGGCCGACATCCAGCCGGAAATGGTGGAGCGCTTCGAGATCGAGGTGGACACCACCCGCGCCAACGAGTACTGGAACGCCGAGGTCGAGGAGAACCTGAAGGCCAGGGACTCCGAAGACGTTCCGGCGGAGCAACACTGACCGACATGTCCGACGATCAGCCGGCGGTTCCCGACGTCGATCGGCTCGCTCGGTCGATGCTGCTGCTGCACGGCGATCATCACGACCACGACGACGCGCCCGCCCGCAATGGCGGCTCCGGATCCTGGTCGAAGTCGAGGGATTTCGCCAACGATCCGCAACGCGCGGCCGCCGTAGCCGAGGCCAGTCGCGCCGACCGCGAGCGCTACCTCAGCTCGGGGCTACTGCCGGTGGACTGCCGGTTCTGCCACGTCACCGTCACCGTCCGGAGGCTGGGCCCGGGCCACACCGCGGTGCAATGGAACACCGAGGCGTGGCAACGCTGCGCGCATTTCACCGAGGTGCGCAACTCCGGCGGCGACACCGCCCGCACTCGGTCCTGTCCCAAGTTGAGCGACAGCATCGAACACGCGGTCGCGGAGGGCTACCTCGGCGAGCCGACGCCCGAGGACGACTGAATCACAGCCCGGCGAAGCGCTCCTTGACGGTTTCGACGGTCAGCCCGTAGTCGGCCAGCGAGTACCGATGCTTCGGCGCGCGCTCGCCGGATTGGCTGTCGGCGTGCGTCTTCTCCATGGCCGCCCGCGCCTCGTCGGTCAGCGTCAACCCGAAATGCCGGTAAATGTCTGCGACGGTGCCGATCGGATCGGCGATGAGCTCCTTGTAGTCGACGTCATAAAACTGCGCGGGCGAATACTTGGCGCGGGCGACGTTGAAGCGTTCCAACCCGCGCGACCAGGTGTCCATCGCGTCGGCACCGATTTGCGCCCCGTCGAACGACGTCGACCAGCCCTCGGCGGTGTGCTGGGCCAGCGAGCACATCGAAGCCATGATCGTCTCGACCGGCCGATGCGTCTGAATCACCAGCGCGTCGGGATAGGTCGCCATCAGCGCGTCCAGTGCAAACAGGTGGCTGGGATTCTTGAGCACCCAACGCTTTTCGGCGTCGTTGAGGCCGATCAGCTGGAGGTTCTTGCGGTGCCGTTGGTACGACGGCGTCCAATCCTGCCCCGCCAGCCACTGCGCGTAGGTGGGGACGTGGGCGAGCGTCTCGTAGGACACCGAATGCAGCGACTGCCGGAGCAGCTGCCAGCACTCCTCCAGCTCGTACGCCGCCATGAAGTGCAGACCGGTGTAGCCGGGGTTCTCCTGATGGTGCCTGGTGAACTGCGCGTCGAGCTGTTGGTAGAGGGGGTGCGAGTCCCAGGTTTCGCGTGGCGGGCGGGGCTGGGGGAATTCGGCCAGCCACATGTGCAAGCCCTGGTGCGCGGGGTCGGCCCCCAACAGCCGGTGCAGCGCGGTGGTGCCGGTGCGTACCAGGCCGGTGACGAAAATCGGGCGTTCGATGACGACGTCGGCGTGCTGCGGGTACTGCTTCCACGAAGCCTCCGACAGGAGCCTGGCGACCAGCGCGCCGCGTAGGAAGAACCGATTCATCTTGCTGCCCAACACCGTTAGGCCCGCCTCGCGCCGGTAGGAGTCGAGCAGCACCTCCAGCGCCTCGAGATAGTTGTCGTCGTTGGCGCCGAAGTCGTCCAGTCCGGTGAGCTTGGTGGCGGACGCGTGCAGTTCGTCGACGGTGCCGATATCGGTGCGATCGGACATTACGTGTGATACTCCCCGCAGTTGACGTCGAGCGTCTGCCCGGTGATGCCGCTGGACAGGTCGCTGGCCAGGAACAGGATGGCCGAGGCGACCTCGTCTTCGGTGGGTAGGCGCTTGAGGTCGGAGTTCGCCGCCGTGGCCGCGTAGATCTGGTCCACCGTGGTGCCGTACTTGCCCGCCTGGTGTTCGAAGTAAGCCTGCAGGGTGTCGCCCCAGATATAGCCGGGGGCAACCGAATTGACGCGAATGCCCTTCTCGCCGAGCTCGGTGGCCAGCGACTGCGACATGGACAGCAGCGCCGACTTGGCCATCTTGTAGGCGCCGTATTTGGCCTGGGAGTGCCGCAGCACCATGGAGTTGACGTTGACGATCGACCCGTGCGACTTTTCCAGTGCGGGCGTGAAGGCCTGGATGAGCCGCAACGCGCCGAGCGCGCTGAGCTCGATGGCGTCGCGGATGTGCTGAAAACTGGTGCCGGCCAACGGCTTCATGGACGGCACGCGGAAGGCGTTGTTGATCAGCACGTCGACCTTGCCGTAGGTGGCCATGGTCGTCTCGACGAGGTAGCTGACCTCGTCGTCGTCGGTGATGTCACAGCGCACGGCCAACGCCTTGTGCCCGGCGTCGTTGACCTCCTTGGCGACGCTTTCCAGCCGTTCCACCGTGCGCGCCGCCAGCACCAGGTCGGCACCGTCCTTCGAGAACCGGTGCGCCAGGGTGGTGCCGAGTCCCGGTCCTACGCCGCTGATGACGACGACCTTCTCGTTGAGCAATCCTGACATCGTCACCCCAGCATCCTGGCCGCAATTTGTTGTTGGCGCAGCGTTATTCGCGCACGCCATTCGTCGTCGGAGATCTTATTATGTTCGAAGTACGGCAGCGCGGCCGGGACGGCGTCGAAGTCGGCCAACTCCACGGTGGGTCCGTCCGCCTCGATGAGCGGTCGGGACACCCGCTGCCAGCGGAACTGCAGGAAGCCCCGCCGATGGCCGAGTGTCTCCACCCAGTTGGTCACTCCCGGATTCTGGTCGGCGACGACGATGCGCACCTTGCCGTCCGGATCCGCCTGTGCCTGAGTGTTGTTCAGCGATGTCTGGTGATTGATGTAGTCCAGCGAGATGTACCACAGGCTGCCCAGCTGGAAGCCGAGATAGGGCGCGTCGGAGACCGGGATGGTGATCACCAGCGCCTGATCGGGGCGCAGGTCGTAGTGGCCCACCGACGAGTACTGGGTCGCCAGGCCGCCCGGCGTCAACCGGGGCGCGACCATGGTGTTGACCGGAAGATCGAGGTAGAACCACTGCGGGAACTGCAGCCACGTTTTCACCCGGTTCACGAGCTGCTTTCCGGCTGTGGCGTAACGCTTTTCAATGGTCTCCCGGGTCAGGGGCGGCGGGGCGGTGCCGGCGGTGTCCAGCCGGGAGATCGCCAGCGTGCCACGCTGTGCCGACCAGTCGCCGTACACCTCGCGGATGACCAGCTGGCCATTGCTGGTGGGCCGCACCCGCCACTCGAAGCTGCCGTCGGCCGCGATCTCGAGTTCACGGTCATCGAACGCGGCCTGGCTGGCCGGCACGTTGTCGTCGGTGTATTCACCGCCGAGCAGCTGGAAGCTCAGGTCGGTCGTGGTGCCACGCCGTCCGGTCACCACGTAGTCGTGGTTGGCGTGCACCCGGGTACCGAAGTAGAGGGTGTCGGGGTTGTCCAGGCCCATCTTGGTGAACGGCCCGGTGCCCGACTGCAGGAAGGGGTGATCGCGGTCGTAGTCGAAGGCCAGGTGGATGCAGGCCGAAACGCAGCCCGCCAAATACTGCAGCCCTTCGAGCAGGTCGGCTTCGGTCTCGATGAAGGGCGCGTCGGCGACTAATTTCTCGGCTTCGGCGATCGCTGAGGTGAGAGGATCAGAGAACACGCATAGACGCTAGAACGTGTTCTACTTTTTCGTCAATGGCGAACGTTCGCGCGCGTCCGCCGTGGCGTTCAGCGACGAGGCCGGCTCACTAGGGCGCGCACTGCTGCGACAGGTCGATCAGGTGCTGCCGCACGTC
Source organism: Mycobacterium sp. E3339 (assembly GCF_001666915.1). Lineage (NCBI taxonomy): Bacteria > Bacillati > Actinomycetota > Actinomycetes > Mycobacteriales > Mycobacteriaceae > Mycobacterium > Mycobacterium sp. E3339. The sequence goes on from NZ_LZIZ01000120.1 coordinate 51,003, forward strand.
GGGATGCCGGTTCAGGTAGTCGATGACGTTGGGTCCGCCGCCTTCCGCCTCCGACTGGGCCTGCAGCTGCGCATGCAGGTCGGGATGCCGCTGTAGGTACTGATCGATGGAGTTACCGACGGTCTGGCACTGTGGGGCCGCGCCGGCCACCGGCAGCGCGATCATCGTCGCGGCGGTAACAGCCAGCAAACTCCCGGCGAGCGCGCCGGACAGTCCGCGGCCACGGGTATTCCTGGATGTCACGGTCATGCGCGCCAGGCTACTCCGGATAGCTTTGCGCCGCCTATGGGAACGGGCCGCTATTTGGCGGCCGCGGCGCCGCTCTCTTGCTCGCGCTTGATTTCGAGCGCGATGTCGATGAGTTGGTCTTCCTGGCCACCGATGAGCTTGCGCTGACCGGCCCGGTGCAGCAGCTGGTGGGCCGGCACGCCGTAGCGCTCGGACTGGCGGATGGCGTGCTTGAGGAAGCTGGAGTACACCCCGGAATAGCCCATGATCAGGGCGTTGCGGTCCAGCAGGCACTCGGCGGGCATGGCCGGGGCGACCACCTCCTCGGCGGCGTCGGCGATGTCGAAGAAGTCGATGCCGGTCTTGACGCCGATCTTGTCGAACACCCCGATGAGCGCCTCCACGGGCGCGTTGCCCGCGCCGGCGCCGAACCGGCGGCACGACCCGTCGATCTGCTTGGCGCCCGCCCGGACGGCCTCCACCGAGTTGGCCACGCCCAGCCCCAGGTTCTCGTGCCCGTGGAAGCCCACCTGGGCGTCGTCGCCGAGCTCGGCGACCAGCGCCGCCACCCGGTCGCGCACGCCTTCGAGGACCAGCGCGCCGGCCGAGTCGACCACGTACACGCACTGGCAGCCCGCGTCGGCCATGATGCGGGCCTGGGCGGCCAGCTTCTCCGGCGGAATCGTGTGCGACATCATCAGGAACCCGACGGTTTCCAGCCCCAGCTCGCGCGCCAGGCCGAAGTGCTGGATGGACACGTCGGCCTCGGTGCAATGGGTGGCGATCCGGCAGATCGACCCGCCGTTGTTCTGGGCCTCCTTGATGTCCTCCTTGGTGCCCACCCCGGGCAGCATCAGGAAGGCGATCTTGGCCTCCTTGGCCGTCTCGGCGGCCAGCTTGATCAGCTCCTGCTCGGGTGTCTTCGAGAACCCGTAGTTGAAGCTGGAGCCGCCCAGCCCGTCGCCGTGGGTGACCTCGATGACCGGCACGCCCGCGGTGTCCAGGGCAGCGACGATGGCGCCCACTTCTTCTTTGGTGAATTGGTGGCGTTTGTGGTGCGAGCCGTCCCGCAGCGACGTGTCGGTCAGCCGCACGTCCCAGATCGGATTGAAGAAAATGTCACTACTCATCGCGTGCCTCCTGCCACCGAAAGCGTCTCCTTGGCGATCTCCTCGCCGACCTTGGTGGCCGCGGCGGTCATGATGTCGAGGTTGCCCGCATACGGGGGCAGGTAATCGCCGGCGCCCTCCACCTCGACGAACGTGGTGACCACCGCCTGGCCGCCGGAGTTGAGCGACGGCTCGTCGAACTGCGGCTCGTTCAGCAGCCGGTATCCCGGCACATACGTCTGCACCTCGGCCACCACGTCGTGGATGGATTTCGCGATCGCGTCGCGGTCGGCGTCCTCGGGGATAGCGCAGAAGATGGTGTCGCGCATGATCATCGGCGGGTCGGCGGGGTTGAGGATGATGATGGCCTTGCCGCGCTCGGCGCCACCGATGGTCTGAACGCCCTTGCTGGTGGTCTTGGTGAACTCGTCGATGTTGGCCCTGGTGCCCGGGCCCGCCGAGACCGACGCCACCGACGCCACGATCTCCGCGTAGGGAACGTCCACGACCCGGCTGACGGCGTAGACGATCGGGATGGTCGCCTGTCCCCCGCAGGTGATCATGTTGACGTTCGGCGCGTCGAGGTGCTGGCGCAGGTTGGCCGGCGGAATCACCGCCGGACCCACCGCGGCCGGCGTCAGGTCGATGGCGCGGATGCCGGCGGCCTCGTATTTGGGGGCGGCGTCGCGGTGCACGTAGGCGCTGGTCGCCTCGAAGACCAGGTCGGGCTTCTCGGACTGGGCCAGCAACCAGTCGACCCCCTCGTGCGTGGTCTCCAGACCGAGCTTGCGGGCCCGGGCCAAGCCTTCGCTTTCCGGGTCGATGCCCACCATCCAGCGCGGCTCCAGCCAATCGGACCGCAGCAACTTGTAGAGCAGGTCAGTGCTGATGTTTCCCGACCCGACAATGGCCACACTCGCCTTAGCCGGCATGACGCTCCTTTGCGAAGCTGTTGATATTTAAGTCCGACGATTTAATTCGAGCTACTCGAACGACAGATGGACAGAGCCCAGGCCTGTGAAGTCGGCCACAAACTCGTCGCCGGCATGCGCGTCGATCGCGCGCGTGCACGACCCGGGGAGAACCAGGTCGCCTTTGCGCAACCGGACGCCGAAGCCCTCCACCTTGCGGGCCAGCCAGGCCACCGCGGTGACCGGGTTGCCCAGCACCGCGTCCGTCCGGCCCTCCGCGACGACATCGCCGTTGCGGCGCAGCACGGCGTCGATCCCCTTGATGTCGACGTCGCGCGGGGACACCCGCGCCCTACCCAGCACGAAACCCGCCGACGAGGCGTTGTCGGCGATGGTGTCGCACAACTCGATCTTCCAATCGGTGATCCTGGTGTCGATCAGCTCGATCGACGGGACCAGCGCCTCGGTGGCCGCCAGCACGTCCTCCTCGGTGCAGTCGGCGCCCGGCAGGTCGCTGTTGAGGATGAAACCGACCTCGACCTCGACCCTGGGCCACAGGTAGCGGCTGGCCTTGACGGGGGTGTCTTCGAACAATTGCATCTCGTCGAGCAAATGCCCGTAGTCCGGCTCGTCGACCCCCATCATCTGCTGGATCGCCTTCGACGACAGGCCCACCTTGTGGCCCAGCACGCGGGCCCCCTCGGCGACCCGCTGGCGGATGTTGATCAGCTGGATCTCGTACGCGTCGACGACGTCGATGTCCGGGTGGACGGCCGTGAGCGGAGCAATCGGCGAGCGGCTCCGCTCGGCCTGCGCCAGGTCGGCAGCTAGCTCGTCTCGCGTCGCAACACTGAGCATCTGCAGAAGTCCCCTCGTTCGTGTGACCGGCCCAGTAGCGCCCGGCCCGGGCAATTCTATAACGTGTTCTACATGACAGCACAGGAGCTCGACGTCGTCGTGGTCGGCAGCGGCGGCGCCGGCATGGTGGCTGCCCTTACCGCCGCTCACCGGGGCCTTTCCACAGTAGTCATCGAGAAGGCTGCGCATTTCGGCGGCTCGACCGCCCGCTCGGGTGGGGGCGTCTGGATTCCCAACAACGAGGTGCTCAAGCGTGACGGCGTCCGGGACAACCCCGAGGCCGCCCGCACCTACCTGCACGGCATCATCGGCGAGATCGTCGAGCCGGAGCGCATCGACGCCTACCTCGAACACGGACCCGAGATGCTGTCGTTCGTGCTCAAGCACACACCGCTCAAGATGTGCTGGGTTCCGCGCTACTCCGACTACTACCCCGAGGCGCCGGGCGGCCGCGCCGAGGGCCGCTCGATCGAACCGAAGCCCTTCGACGCCCGCAAGCTCGGGCCGGACATGGCCGGCCTGGAGCCCGCGTACGGCAAGGTGCCGTTGAACGTCGTTGTCATGCAACAGGACTACGTGCGGCTGAACCAGCTGAAGCGACACCCGCGGGGCGTGCTGCGCAGCCTGAAGGTCGGCGCGCGCACGATGTGGGCGAAGGCGGCCGGAAAGAACCTGGTCGGCATGGGCCGGGCGTTGATCGGCCCGCTGCGAATCGGGTTGCAGCAGGCCGGTGTTCCGGTGTTGCTCAACACCGCGCTGACCGACCTGTACGTCGAGGACGGCGTGGTGCGCGGCGTCTACGTCCGCGACACGGGGGCTTCGGAGTCGTCCGAGCCGCGGCTGATCCGGGCGCGGCGCGGCGTGATCCTCGCCTCCGGTGGTTTCGAGCACAACGAGCAGATGCGGGTGAAGTACCAGCGTGCGCCCATCACCACCGAGTGGACCGTCGGCGCCAAGGCCAACACCGGCGACGGCATCGTCGCCGCCGAAAAGCTAGGCGCCGCACTGGAATTGATGGAAGACGCCTGGTGGGGTCCGACGGTGCCGCTGGTAGGCGCGCCCTGGTTCGCGTTGTCGGAACGCAATTCGCCGGGATCGATCATCGTCAACATGTCGGGCAAGCGGTTCATGAACGAGTCGATGCCGTACGTCGAGGCCTGCCATCACATGTACGGCGGGGAATTCGGCCAGGGGCCCGGTCCGGGCGAGAACATCCCGGCGTGGCTGGTCTTCGACCAGCAGTACCGCGACCGCTACATCTTTGCCGGATTGCAGCCGGGCCAACGGATTCCGCGCAAGTGGCTGGATTCCGGGGTCATCATCCAGGCCGACACGCTGGAGGAGCTGGCCGTCAAGGCCGGCCTGCCGGCCGCCGAACTGCTGGCCACGGTGCAGCGGTTCAACGGCTTCGCCCGCTCCGGCGTCGACGAGGACTTTCACCGCGGCGAGAGCGCTTACGACCGCTATTACGGCGACCCGACCAACAAACCCAACCCCAACCTCGGCGAGCTCAGGCACGCGCCGTACTACGCGGCCAAGATGGTGCCCGGGGACCTGGGCACCAAGGGCGGCGTGCGCACCGACGTCCACGGCCGCGCGCTGCGCGACGACGGCACGATCATCGAAGGCCTGTACGCCGCGGGCAATGTCAGCGCACCGGTGATGGGCCACACCTACCCGGGCCCTGGCGGCACCATCGGCCCGGCGATGACGTTCGGTTATCTGGCCGCGCTGCACATTGCGGGGGAACGCTGAGATGCCCATTGACGTAGCTGTGGCGCTGGCCGCCGAGCTGGAGCCCATCGAATTCTCTTGGACCAGTAGCGATGTCCAGCTTTATCACCTGGCGCTGGGGGCCGGCAAGGACCCGATGGACCGGCGGGAACTGCGGTATCTCGTCGACGACACTCCGCAGGTCCTGCCGACGTTCGGCAACGTGGCGGCCTCCTTCCACATGACCAAGCCGCCGACCGTGCAGTTCCCCGGCATCGACATCGAATTGGGCAAGGTGTTGCACGCCAGCGAGCGGGTGGAGGTGCCCGGGCCGCTGCCGCCGTCGGGCTCGGCCCGCGCCGTCACCCGGTTCACCGACATCTGGGACAAGGGCAAGGCCGCGGTGATCTGGAGTGAGACGACGGTCAGCGCGCCCGACGGCACGGTGCTGTGGACGCAGCGGCGGTCGATCTTCGCCCGCGGTGAGGGCGGATTCGGTGGGGAACGCGGCCCGTCCACCTCCGACGCGGCGCCGGATCGATCGCCGGACCTGGAGATCGAGGTGCCGATCCTGCCGCAGCAGGCGCTGCTGTACCGGCTGTGCGGAGACCGCAACCCCTTGCACTCCGATCCGGATTTCGCTGCGGCCAATGGCTTTTCGCAGCCCATCCTGCACGGACTGTGCACCTACGGCATGACGTGCAAGGCGATCGTCGACACGCTGCTGGACGGCGACGCCGGGGCGGTGGCCGCCTACGGCGCACGCTTCGCCGGAGTGGCGTTCCCCGGCGAGAGCTTGATCGTCAACGTGTGGAAAGAAGATGGCCGTTTGGTGGCCGGGGTTGTCGCGCCTGCGCGCGACAACGCCGTGGTGCTGAGCGGCGTCGAGCTGATCCCGGCGTAGCGCCTTCGCGCCGCGCGGACTACCGCTAAGCGGCACAATATGCTTACGTCCTTTCATGGTCGCTGAAGGGCAGTCGCCCGAACCGCGTGCGGCCGACGAGCGAGCCGCACTGCGGAGCATTCCGCTATTCGCCGAGATCGACGACGAACAACTCCACCTGCTCACGAAGACCGTAGGTCGCCAGCACGTCCCCGCCAACGAGTGGCTCTTTCACATGGGCGACCCGTCGGACGCCATCTATGTAATCGCCTCGGGACGATTCGCGGCCGTCGGCCTCGACGGACAGGTGCTTCGTGAGATGGCGTCAGGTGACTCGATCGGAGACCTGGGCGTGATCACCGGCGCCGCTCGCTCGGCCGGGGTACGAGCCCTTCGGGACGGCGTCGTCTGGAGGATCGCCGCCGACACGTTCAGCGAGGTGCTCGCCAAGGCCCCACAACTGCAATCGGCGATGTTCCGAGCGATGGCGGTGATGCTTCGCGAGTCACGAGCCGCCACCGTCTCTCGCGGTCGCCGGGTCGTCGGCGTGGTGGCGAGCGGGGATGCGGTCGCGGCGCCGATCGTCGACGCGATCGTGACTCGGCTGCGATCGCACGGTCGGGCCGCCGTCGTCGCGCCACCCGTCGAAACCACGGCTGCGGCCAATCATTACGGCGAGCTCGTCGACGCGTTCAGCGAGACCCTCGACCGCGTCGAGCGAAGCAACGATTGGGTCTTGCTGGTGGCCGATCGGGGCTCGGGCGACAGCTGGCGACGCTATGTCACCGCGCAAAGCGACCGAGTGGTGGTGCTTGCCGATCAAACCGATCCGCCGGAGGCGCTCGAACCACCCGTGACGCAAGGGCCGGTCCACCTCGTCACTTGCGGCGTCGTGCCGGACCCGAGCTGGTGGGATCTGCTGCAGCCGGTCTCGCATCACCCCGCCGACGACGACGGAATCGGCGCGCTGGCCCGCAGAATCGCCGGCCGGTCCCTCGGTCTCGTGCTGGGCGGTGGGGGCGCGCGGGGCCTCGCGCATTACGGGGTCTACGAAGAGCTCACGCGGGCGGGCGTCGTCATCGACCGGTTCGGCGGAACCAGTTCCGGCGCCCTCGCCGCGGCCACGTTCGCGCTGGGGCTGGACGCGCGGGATTGCACCGCGGCGGCGCGGAAGTACGTTGCGGAGACCAGGCCGGTCAGCGACTACACGATCCCCGCGATAGCCCTCACGCGAGGCCGCCGTGTCGACCGCCTGATAGAGGGATTCTTCGGTGGCACCACCCTGATCGAGCGCCTGCCGAGGGAGTTCTTTTCCGTCTCCACCGACATCATCACGGGCGATCAGATCATCCATCGCCGTGGGCTGCTGTGGGTCGCGGTGCGCGCATCGATCTCGATACCCGGGCTCCTGCCGCCGGTGCAGCATGGGGAACGGCTGCTCGTCGACGGCGGACTGATGAATATCCTGCCGGCCGACGTGATGTGCGCCGACCCGGACGGCGAGGTGATATGCGTCGATCTGCGCACGACGTGGGTGCCATCGAAGGGATTTGGCCCGCTGCCGGCGAAGCTTCAGCCGCCCGCGTTCGTCCGGCGGCTCTTGACCGGCACGGATGTAGCCCTGCCGCCGCTGCAAGACACGTTGCTTCGCAGCGTCGAACTCGCGGCCCCCAAGTGGAACCTGCGCGAGCTCCCCCGAGTCGCGGCGATCATCGAGCCGGACGTCTCGGCGATCGGTCCGCTGGACTTCAAAAACATCGATGCGGCCCTGAAGGCCGGGCGGATCGCAGCCCGCAGAATCCTCGAAGCGCAGCCGTCGCTCGTTCGCTGAGCCTGTACGATTACGCTGCAGCCAACGGCTCAGCATCTTCAGGTGGCAGACGCTTAGTGTGTGCACAGGGTGGTCAGGGCGAGCGGGGCAGACAACGACGAGTCTCGCTCGCGCACGCGGCCGTTCGAGTGCGGCGAGGCTGTTAACCCATGGGCTCCGATTGGTGGGACAAGCCGCTGGCCAATCTGGTCATGCACTTGAATGGCGGCGAGAAGATCGTGCCGATCTTCGATCAGTTATTCGTCGGCCGTCAGTGCGCGGGCATCGACGAACAGCGCCGACTGGTCATTCCCGATCCGAACATCTCCCGCAACCACCTCGAGATTCGCTTGGACGTCAGTACCGACCGGGCTTACCTCATCGACACCAGCACCAACGGGACGTTGCTCAATGGCATGCCCCTGGAGCGCGCCGTCCAGGTCCCGATCAAGCCCGAGGACCGGATCTCGATAGGCGACGTGGTGCTCGTCTTCCGATCGGACCGGTTCACTGCCGCCGGGGTAACCAACACAAGCCCGACCCTGACCCGCATCGTCGAGGAGACCATGGTCATGGTGGTCGGGGACATTACCAACTACTCGACGATCTCCGAAGTGACCGACAACAGGGTGATCGCCCAGAGCCTGAACTATCTCTGGCACGAGCTCAACCTCGTGCTGCGCGCCCATCGCGGCACGCTCAACCATTACGCCGGCGATGCGCTGTATGCGGTCTGGGAACCGCGGACCATTGCGAGGGCTAACGAGCTCGCGATCGACTTCGCGCTCGCCGCGAACCGGAGGGTCGAGGAGCTCGGGCCCACGCTCCCGCTGCGTAGCCCGGACGGGTCGCCGATCCGCATGGGTTGGGGGGTGGTGCAGGGCCGGGCCGCGATCGCCGCCATGACACGGACGGTCACGGCCGTAATCGGCGACGCGACCAACGTGGCGTTCCGGTTGGCCGGCATTGCCGGACGGGGCGGCCGCCCGATCGTGATGGTCACCAGCGGCGTTCACGCCGCCGTCGAGGCGCGATACATTTGGGGCCACTCCGAGCAGGTAGAGATCAAGGGCCGGCGCGGAATGGAGACCGTCTTCGGTGTTGTCGCACGCGCGTAGCCGGACCCTCTGCGCCGAGTCTGCGACGCCCCTCTGCGGCGAGCGTGCGGCTAGCCGCACAGTCGACGCCGAGCGTGCGGCTAGCCGCACGCTCGCCGCGCGAATGCCGCACGAACGCGGCCGACGATCTCGGCGGGCCGGTCGCCCGACACCACTCGGATGACCAGCCAGCCACCACGCTGTAGCCTTTCCAATCGCCTTACGTCCCAGGTGTATTGCCGGCGATCGCTGCGGTGCTGGTCGCCGTCGTATTCGACGGCGACCTTGACGTCCTCCCACCCCATGTCGAGGTAAGCGAAGACATTGCCGACCTCGTCGCGCACCGGAATCTGTGTTTGGGGCCGCTGTAGGCCGGCCCCGATCAGCACGAGGCGAAGCCAGGACTCTTTTGGCGACTGCGCCCCGGCATCGAACAGATCCGCGGCTCGCCGCGCTCGCGCGATGCCTCTGCGTCCGACGTATCTCCGGGCCAGCAGCTCGACATCAGCCGCTTTGATTTCCGTTGCTCTGGCGAGAGCGTCGATCCCCGCCACAGCGGTCATGGTCGGGTACCAACAGCCGAAGTCCAGTGCCGTCCTGACCGGCGAGGTGACCCGCATGCCGGCCACCAGCTCGATCTCGTCCTCCTCGATCCGGTCCCCGTGCGCGTGAATACCAGGCGGACTGCGCCGATTGTCGTGGATCAACTCCACGACGTGCGCATCATCGACCCACTTGCTGCCATGCAGAGCGGATGCGGCGAACCCTGCGACAACACCTCGGCGGCCGCTCCATAGCCAGCCGGCTTTGGCGCGTAGTTCGGCGGTGATGCCGACATCACGCTCCACGTAGACGTCCGGGAACAATGGGCGAAAGCGAGTAGCCAGTTGCGACTTGGACAGCACCCCTGCAGAGATGGCCTCGCTGCCAATAATCGGCTCCATCATGGCCCCGCAGCGTGGCATGAGGCCGCCGTGGCCGTCACGTCAGCTATCCACAAGTCGCGAGCGTGCGGCTAGCCGCACGCTCGAACGCGAACGTGCGGCAGGCCGCACGTTCGAGGCGAACGGCAAAGCTAGCCGAGGATCAGGCCCGACGTGGGCACGCCGGTTCCCGCGGTGACGAGCACGTGCTCGACGTCGGGGACCGGGTTCACCGACGTTCCCCGCAGCTGCCGCACACCCTCGGCAATGCCGTTCATGCCGTGGATGTAGGCCTCACCAAGTTGACCGCCATGCGTGTTGATCGGAAGCCGGCCACCGACCTCGATCGCACCGTCGGCGATGAAGTCCTTGGCCTCGCCCTTACCGCAGAATCCCAACTCCTCCAACTGAATCAGCGTGAAGGGCGTGAAGTGGTCGTACAACACGGCGGTCTGGATGTCGGACGGCTGCAGACCGGACTGCTGCCACATCTGCTGACCGACCAGCCCCATCTCGGGCAGGCCGAGCTCGTCGCGGTAGTAGCTGACCATCGTGTACTGGTCGGGGCTGGAGCCTTGCGCCGCGGCCTCGATGATCGCCGGCCGCTGCTTGAGATCCTTCGCGCGCTCCGGGGAGGTCACCACGATCGCCACCGCGCCGTCGGTCTCCTGGCAGCAGTCCAGCAGCCGCAGCGGCTCGGCGATCCACCGCGAATTCTGGTGGTCCTCAATGGTTATCGGCTTCTCGTAGAAGTACGCCTTCGGGTTCTTGGCCGCGTGCTTGCGGTCGGCCACCGAGATCACCCCGAAATCCCGGCTGGTCGCGCCGGACCAGTGCATGTACCGCTGCGCGATCATCGCGACCTGCGCGGCGGGCGTCGACAGCCCGTGCGGATACGAGAAGGAGTTGTCGGCCGCCGTCGAATCGGCCTGCACGCCCGCATTTCCCACCAACCGGGTCTGGACCTGACCGAACCGCATGCCCGACCGCTCGTTGAACGCCCGGTACGCCACGACGACGTCGGCCACCCCGGTGGCGACGGCCATCGCCGCCTGCTGAACGGTCGCGCACGCGGCGCCGCCGCCGTAGCCGATCTGCGAGAAGAACTTCAGGTCACCGATGCCGACGGCGCGCGCCACCGCGGTCTCGTTGTTGGTGTCCATGGTGAACGTGGTCAGCCCGTCGACGTCAGACGACGAAAGGCCGGCGTCGTCCAGGGCGTCCAGGACCGCCTCGGCGGCCAGCCGCAGCTCGCTGCGGCCGGAGTCCTTGGAGAAGTCGGTGGCGCCGATCCCGACGATGGCCGCCTTACCCGAGAGCATCAAGCATCCCCCATCGTCAGCACCACCGTCGCGATCACATGATCGCCAAGGCTGTTGCGGCCGAACACCTTCAACGCGATCAGGCCGTCGTCGATACCCGTCACCTCGCCGGAGAAGGTGACGGTGTCGTAGGCATACCACGGCACGCCGAGCCGCAGCCCGATCGATTTGATCCGTGCGGCCGGGCCGGCCCAGTCGGTGACGTAACGCTGCACCAACCCCGTGTCGGTCAGGATATTGACGAAGATGTCCTTGGAACCCTTGGCCTGCGCCAGGTCCCGATCATGGTGGACGTCCTGAAAGTCCCTGGTGGCCAGGGCGGTCGAGATGATGAACGTCGGGTCGCCGTAAATCTTCAATTCGGGCAGGGTGGTACCCACCTCGACAGTAGGCGCGCTCATGCTTGATCTCCCAAGGGTTCCCACGCGTAAAGGCTCCACTCCGGGCCGGAGTCACCGGCCGGGAAGTCGATATAGGTTGCGCGAACCGGCATTCCGATCTTGATCTCGGCGTGGTCGACGCCGCGCAGCTCGCCGAGCATACGAACACCCTCTTCCAGCTCGACGAGCGCGATCACAAACGGCAGCGTGCGTCCGGGCACCTTCGGCGCGTGGTGCACGACGTAGCTGTACAGCGTGCCGCGGCCGCTGGCCACGACGTAGTCGATGGGTTGGGCCTTGTCCTGCCACACCGCCGGCACCGGCGGATGCTGCAGGCTGCCGTCGGGCCGGCGCTGAATCCGTAACTCGTGCGCCTTGACGCCCTCCCAGAAGAAGGCGGTGTCCCGCGACGACGCCGGGCGCATCATGGTGTCGGGATCGAGGTCCTCGGGCACCGAGGACGGCGCGGATTCGCGGGGCTTGAACTTCAAGATCCGCCAAGCCATCTCGGCGACGGCTTCCTCCCCGACCCGCCAGGTGATGTGCTGGTTGATGAAGTAGCCCTCACCGAGGCCGGTCTGCTTGGGGCCCACCACGTCACGCATCTCGGAATGGATGGTGACCTGCTCGCCGGGACGCAGATACCGGTGATAGGTCTGCTCACAGTTGGTGGCGACCACCCCGATGTAGCCGGCGTCGTCGAACAGCTTCATGATCGGGCCCATTGGATCGTCGGTGGGGCGTTCACCGCCCTGCCCGAACATCGTCCACACCTGAATCATGGCCGGCGGCGCGACAATCCCCGGGTGACCCGCCGCCTTGGCGGCATCCTCGTCCACATAGATCGGGTTGCGGTCGCCGAGGGCCTCCACCCAGTTGTTGATGATCGGCTGGTTCACCGGATCCCGGCCCGCGCGCGGCGCTGCCACGACGGTGGCGGTGATTTCCGCGACCGCTTCGGCGATATCCGTCATCGAGGCACCCTCGGCACCTTGAGGCCGGCCGCCGCGATCATCTCTCGCATCACTTCGTTCACGCCGCCACCGAAGGTGATCACCAGGTTGCGCTTGGTTTGCGAATCCAGCCAACGCAGCAGCTCGGCGGTCTCCGGTTCCGCGGGGTTGCCGTACTTGCCGACGATCTCTTCGGCCAGCCGACCGATGTACTGAATCTTCTCGGTGCCAAAGACTTTGGTCGAGGCGGCGTCGGCGACGTTGATGTCCTCGCCGGCGGCGGCCACCTGCCAGTTCAGCAGCTCGTTGATCCGCCACATCGCGTGGATCTCACCGAGCGCCCGTTTGACGTCGGCGTGGTCGATCGGCGTGACGCCGTCGCCGCCCGGCTTGGACGCCCACGCGTGCACCCGGTCGTAGATGCCCGCGGTGCGGCCCGCCGGGCCCAGCATGACGCGTTCGTTGTTGAGCTGGGTCGTGATCAGCCGCCATCCGCCGTTCTCCTCGCCGACCAGCATGTCGGCGGGCACCCGCACGTCGTTGTAGTAGGTGGCGTTGGTGTGGTGGGCACCGTCGGACAGGATGATCGGTGTCCACGAGTAGCCGGGATCCTTGGTGTCGACGATCAGGATCGAAATCCCCTTGTGCTTCACGGCTTCCGGGTCGGTGCGGCAGGCCAACCAGATGTAGTCCGCGTCATGCGCACCGGTGGTGAAGATCTTCTGCCCGTTGACGATGTACTCGTCGCCCTGGCGCACGGCGGTGGTCCGCAGCGAAGCCAGGTCGGTTCCCGCCTCGGGCTCGGTGTAGCCGATCGCGAAGTGCACCTCGCCGGCGAGAATGGCCGGCAGGAACTTCTTCTTCTGTGCCTCGCTGCCGAATTGCTGCAGAACCGGACCGACCGTCTGCAGCGTCACCGCGGGCAGCGGGACGTCGGCCCGATGCGCCTCGTTGACGAAGATCGACTGCTCGATGGGGCCGAAGCCCAAGCCGCCGAACTCCTTTGGCCAACCGACGCCGAGCTTGCCGTCCCGGCCCATCCGCCGGATCACCGCGCGATAGGCCTCGTTGTGACGGTCCTCCTCCATCGCCTTCATCTCGTCGGACGAGATCAGGTTCGAAAAGTATTCCCGCAGTTCCGCTTGCAGCTGACGCTGCTCCGGAGTCAGGTCTATGAACATTGCGCTCCCACCAGATCGAGACGATGAGAAGGCCCGCCCAGCAGCCGGGTCAGGTCCTTGATCGTGGAGTAGTACCGGTGCATCGGATAGGTGATGTCCATGCCCATGCCGCCGTGCAGGTGGTGGCAGAGCTGCATCACCGGCGGCGCCTGCGACGTGATCCAATAGCCGAGCACGTCGAGATCGTCGTCAGCGTCCCGTCCTTCGGACAGCCGCCACACGACCGACTTCGCCGCCAAATCGATGGTGCGCGAAGCGATGTAGACCTCGGCGAGCTGCGCGGCCACGGTCTGGAACGTCGACAGCGGCTTGCCGAATTGCTTGCGGTTGGCCACGTAGTCCGCGGTGAGCCGCAGCGCGCCCGCGACCAGGCCGTCGGTGTAGGCGCCGATGGCCGCCAGCGCCAGCTGGTTGACCCGCGGCGCCCCGGCGCCCGACAAAACGTCGGCGTCTTCGACCACAACGTCGGCGAAGGTGACCGTGTACTCGTTGGAGCCGTTGGATGTCGGGGTTTGAATCACCTGCACCCCATCGGCCTTCGGCGACACCACGACCACCGCGTTGTCGGCGGTCACGACCATCCAGTCGGCGGATTCGGCATACGGCACAGCCACTTTCGTGCCCGACAACCGGCCGTTGGCGAAGGTGGTCGACGGCCGGTCGGGCAACGCGGTGCCGGGCTCGTTGAGCGCGGCGGTCAGCACGCCGCCCTTCGCGACGCCGGCCAGGAACCGGTCCTGCTGTTCGTCGGACGCCAGGTCAAGCAGCGGCAGCACGCCGAAGCCGAGCGTGGCCAGCGCCGGCGTGATGGCGCCGTGGCGACCCACCTCGGTGAGGACGGTGGCCACCTCGGGCAGCCCCACGCCGTCACCGCCGAGACGCTCGGGCACCGGGAGGGCCGTCACGCCCCCGCCGACCAAAGCCTCCCAGCTCAATTCGCGGTCGAGCACCGACGTGACGACGTCGGCGACGGCCTGTTGCGTCGCGGTGAGATCGAAGTCCATGTCAGTTGGATTTGCCGCTGTAGTCGACCTGCCAGTGCTTGATCCCGTTGAGCCAGCCCGACCGCAACCGCTCGGGCTCGCCGATGGGCTTGAGGTCCGGCATGTGGTCGGCCACCGCGTTGAAGATCAGGTTGATGGTCATACGGGCCAAGTTAGCGCCGATGCAGTAGTGGGCGCCGGTGCCGCCGAAGCCGACGTGCGGGTTCGGGTCGCGCAGGATGTTGAAGGAATGCGGGTCGTCGAAGACCTCTTCGTCGAAGTTGGCCGACCGGTAGGACATCACCACCCGCTGCCCCTTCTTGATCTGCACGCCGGACAACTCGGTGTCCTCGCTGGCGGTGCGCTGGAAGGCCGAGACCGGGGTGGCCCACCGGATGATCTCGTCGGCGGTGGTCGACGGGCGCTCGGACTTGAACAATTCCCACTGGTCGGGGTTGTTCGCCATGGCGATCATGCCGTGGGTGATCGAGTTGCGGGTGGTCTCGTTGCCCGCCACCGCCAGCATGACCACGAAGAACCCGAACTCGTCGTCGGAGAGCTTCTCGCCGTCGATGTCGGCCTGGATGAGCGTGGTGACGATGTCGTCGGTGGGGTTCTTGCCCCGCTCCTCGGCCATCGCCATCGCGTAGGTGATCAGCTCCATCGACGACTGCGCGGGGTCGACGTGGGCGTACTCGGGGTCGGTGCCACCGGTCATCTCGTTGGACCAGCGGAACAGCTTGTCGCGGTCCTCCTGGGGGACACCGAGCAGGCCCGCGATGGCCTGCAGCGGCAGCTCGCACGAGACCTGCTCGACGAAGTCGCCGTGACCCTCGGTCGCCGCGGTCTTGGCGATGTTCTGGGCGCGCTGGGCCAGTTCGGCCTCCAGCCGTCCGATGGCCCGGGGCGTGAACCCGCGGGAGATGATCTTGCGCAGCCGGGTGTGGTGGGGCGCGTCCATGTTGAGCATGACGCTGCGCTGTAGTTCGACCTGCTCGCGCTTCATCTCCGGCGGCCACGTCGGGATGGCGCCGTTCATCCAGCTCGAGAAGATGTCGCTGCGCTTGGACACCTCCTTGACGTCGGCGTGCTTGGTGACGAGCCAATATCCGTGGTCCTCGAAGCCGCCCGCGCCGTTAGGGATGTCGACCCAGTGGATCGGCTCCGCCTTGCGGAGCCAGGCGAGTTCCTCGACGGGCAGCCCTGCGAGGTTGACGTCAGGGTCAAGGAAGTCGAAGTCAGCGGGAATGTTGGGGGGTGCCATGATGTGTGCGCTCCTCAATTGCAACGTGTTCTAGTGCCAGTAAAACACGGCTCCTGCGCAGATAAAAGGCAGGTCATCATCCTCGCTTGTCAGACTAATGAAACGTGTTCTAGCCTGACGGAATGGGTAACCCGGTAATCGTCGAAGCCACCCGCAGCCCGATCGGCAAGCGCAACGGATGGCTCTCAGGATTGCACGCCACCGAGCTGCTCGGTGCGGTGCAGAAGGCAGTCGTGGAGAAGGCCGGCATCGACGCCGGCGACGTCGAACAGGTCATCGGCGGCTGCGTGACGCAGTTCGGCGAGCAGTCCAACAACATCACCCGGGTTAGCTGGCTGGTCGCCGGGCTGCCGGAGCACGTCGGCGCCATGACCGTGGACTGCCAGTGCGGCAGCGGTCAGCAGGCCAACGGTCTGATCGCCGGCCTGATCGCGGCGGGCGCCATCGACATCGGCATCGCGTGCGGAATCGAGGCCATGAGCCGCGTCGGACTCGGCGCCAACGCCGGCCCCGACCGCAGCATCCTGCGGCCGGCGTCGTGGGACATCGACCTGCCCGACCAGTTCACCGCGGCCGAGCGGATCGCCAAGCGGCGCGGCATCACCCGCGAGGACATCGACGAGTTCGGCTTCGGATCGCAGGCCAAGGCCAAGCAGGCGTGGGAGGAGGGCCGCTTCGACCGCGAGATCTCCCCGATCGACGCGCCCGCGCTGGACGAGAACAAGCAACCGACGTCGGAGCGGGTCACCATCTCGCGCGACCAGGGCCTGCGCGACACCACGCTGTCGGGCCTGTCCGCCCTTAAGCCGGTCATCGAGGGTGGGATCCACACGGCCGGGACGTCGTCGCAGATTTCCGATGGGGCCGCGGCCGTGCTGTGGATGGACGAAGACAAGGCCAAGGCGCTCGGGTTGCGGCCGCGGGCCCGCATCGTCAGCCAGGCGCTGGTCGGCGCCGAGCCGTACTACCACCTGGACGGCCCCGTGCAGTCGACCGCCAAGGTGCTCGAAAAGGCCGGCATGAAGATGGGCGACATCGACCTGGTCGAGATCAACGAGGCGTTCGCGTCGGTGGTGCTGTCCTGGGCGCGCGTCCACGAGCCCGACATGGCCAGGGTCAACGTCAATGGCGGGGCCATCGCGCTGGGCCACCCGGTGGGCAGCACCGGCAGCCGGTTGATCACCACCGCGCTGCACGAGCTGGAGCGCACCGACCAGAGCACCGCGCTGATCACCATGTGCGCGGGCGGCGCCCTGTCGACGGGCACCATCATCGAGCGCATCTAGCCCGGCACTTGATCGTCTCCGAGGAGAGCCGCATCGCCGCGGCGCAGTCCTACATCGACGCGCTCGTCAACCATGACGGCGACTCCGTTCCGTTCGCCGCCGACTGCACCCGCATCGAGCAAGGGATCAAGAACGGGTTCTCCGGAAACCACCTGCGCCGCAGCCTGAATCGCGGAGCTCAGTACCGGTTGCTCGCGGACACGACGCCGCCGGCCTACCGGATCGACGGCGACCGGGTGCACGCCTCATACGACGTGCTCACCAAGGCGGCGTTCGGCGGCCGGCGGCTGGGCGCACGGGTCGACGAGACCTTCGTGATACCCGCCGAAACCTCAAGCGGACGAGCCGAGATCCACCACATCAAGGTTCGCTTCCAACCGTTCGTCCAGCGGCGGCGATAACGCCGCGGCGCCGCCCAGATACAGAGGAGCACGATGCCCAAACCCAAGCCAAAGTCGCTGAACGCGCCCTGGGTCGGCTTCATCATCAAATGGATGGCCAAGGGCAACACGTGGATCTATCGACGCAGCAACGGAAAATTGGGGGGCACCTTCGGCAACGCTCCCGTCGCGCTGCTCACCACGACGGGCCGCAAGAGCGGTGAACCGCGGGTCAGCCCGCTGCTGTACCTGCGCGAAGGGAACCGGGTGGTGCTGGTCGCATCGAAGGGCGGCAGCGACAAGAACCCGCTGTGGTACCTCAACCTCAAGGCCAATCCGAAAGTCTCCGTGCAGATCAAGGACGAGGTGCTGCAGCTGCAGGCCCGTGATGCCACCGAGGCCGAGCGTGCGGAGTACTGGCCGAAGCTGGATGCCATGTACCCCTCGTTCGGCGACTACCGGTCGTGGACCGACCGGGTCATCCCCATCGTCATCTGCGACCCCTGACGTTTCCTGCCCCGCCACGCCACAGACGCTGAGCGGGAACGCAATTGGCCGTCGCTGATGCGGATGTGCCCGCCCAACCGCGAGTACCGCGACGCCACCGACCGAGTGATTCCGCTCGTGGTGCGCGAGCCGCGCCAGGGCCGCCGGCCCCGTTCGGAAACGACCCTCAATTCTGACGGCCCCTCCGTCAGCGCTTGACTGAGCATATCGCCGTGTGTGACGATTTCGTCAGAAAGCGCCGCCATTGCGCCCGGCAGCGCGCTGTTAGGAGAACGATGCGTCGCACACCGGCCGGTGTCCCGGTATACGAGCCAGACCTCTACTCCACCGAGGCCATCGTCAATCCCTACCCGCATTACCGGCGCCTGCGCGACCTCGGCCAGGTGGTCTGGTTGGCCAAACAGAAGGCGTATGCGCTCCCCCGCTACGCCGAGTGCAAGGCCGTCTTGCGTGACGACAAGACATTCCTCTCGGGCAGGGGCGTCTCCCTGAACCCGATCACCAACCGCTTATCGCGAGGCACGACGCTGAACAGCGACGGCGACGAGCACGACCAACGGCGAAAGCTGGTGGCGCACCGGCTGTTGCCGCGTGTGCTGCGTGCGATCAGCGACAGCGTGGACGCCACCGCCGCGGCGGTGGTCGATGCGGCGCTCACGCACGGTGCGGTCGACGGGGTGAATGACCTGGCGGCCGCCCTGCCGCTGGCCGTGGTGCCTGACCTCATCGGTTGGCCGCGCGATCAACGCGATCACCTCATCGACTGGGGCGGCGCCACTTTCGATGTCCTCGGTCCGCTGGCGCACCACGCGGCGCGCGAACCGCAGCATTTGCAACGCGCGAGGCGTCGATTTGATCGCCTGCCAATTC
>NZ_LZIZ01000121.1:0-1535 GCF_001666915.1 Mycobacterium sp. E3339
GACGTCCGCGGTGCTGTGGCCCAACACCGTGGCGGCGTTGGTGCACACCAGCTCCACCAGCTCGCGCCGCCGCTGTTGAGCCAGTTGGCCGCCCGGCCCGCGCGGCGGGTCCTCGACCCCACCGACATGGTCTCGCTGACGGGCCTGCGAGCGCGCCTGGAGGGCGTGGCCCCCGAACAGCGGCGGCGCGAGCTGGTGGAGCTGGTGTGCACCAACGCCGCCACGGTGTTGGGCCACAGCACCGCGGACGTCGACGCCGACCAGGCCTTTGGAGATCTCGGTTTCGACTCGCTGACCGCCGTGGAGTTGCGCAACAGGCTCAAAATCGCGACGGGCCTTACCCTTTCGCCGACGCTGATCTTCGATCACCCGACGCCCGCGGCGCTGGCCGAGCAGCTCGACGCCCAGCTGGCCGCCGGGACGAGCGCCGAGCCCCCCGACCGGATGGCCCGCTTCAACGACGTCGCCCGCGAAATGCAGGCGCTCGTGGGCCAATCCGACTGGAGCCCCGGCGACCGGGCGCAGCTGGTCACCCGGCTGCAGGGCATGCTGGACGGCCTGACCGGGCCGGCGGACGGCCCCTACCCGGAACACCCCGGCGACCCGTTCGACGACGACATCGCCACCGCCACCGAGAGCCAACTCTTCGCCATCCTCGACGAAGAGATCGGCCCCTAGCATGCCCGACGTCGCGGTCATCGGCCTCGCCTGCCGATTCCCGGGCGCGGCCAGCCCGCGCGAATTCTGGGAGCTGATCCGCGACGGCCGCGAAGCCACGCAATTGCCCTGGGACGTCGCGGAGTTCGACGCCGACTTCTTCAACCTCTCGCCGCGCGAGGCGGCCGCGATGGACCCCCGCCAGCGGCTGGCGCTCGAACTGGCATGGGAGGCTTTCGAAGACGCGTTCGTGGTGCCGGAAACGGTGCGCGGCGCCGCGGTTTCGGTGTACGTCGGGGCGATGGCCGACGATTACGCCGCCCTCACGCTGCGCGACATCGCCGACAACCTCGACCACCACTCCTTCGCCGGCATCAGCCGCGGGATGATCGCCAACAGGATCTCCTACGCGTTGGGGTTGCGGGGTCCCAGCCTGACCGTCGACTCCGGCCAGTCGTCGTCGCTGCTGGCCGTGCACCTCGCCTGCGAGAGCCTGCGCGCCGGCGAGTCGGCGCTCGCGCTCGCCGGCGGCGTCCACCTCAACTTGGCCGACGAAACGGCAATGCTGGAGCGCGAATTCGGCGCGCTGTCGACGTCGGGCCACACCTACGCGTTCGATCGGCGCGCCGACGGCTACGTGCGCGGCGAGGGCGGGGGCTTGGTGCTGCTGAAACCGCTGCCGGCCGCCCTGCGCGACGGTGACCGCATCCACGCCGTCATCCGCGCGACCGCAGCCGGCAACGCCGGGCACAGCGCCGCGGGCCAGACGGTGCCGTCGGCTTCCGGCGAGGCGGACGTGATCCGGCGGGCGCTCGACGCCGCCGGCCTGGGCGCCGGCGACGTGGACTACATCGAGGCGCACGGCACCGGCACGAGAA
>NZ_LZIZ01000122.1:0-5658 GCF_001666915.1 Mycobacterium sp. E3339
CACCCGGGCCACCGCCGGCCCGGGCGGGGGACCGGGTGGGGCCGCGACGGGCGGGCCCGCCGGCGAGGCGGACCACGCCGCGCCGGACGGCTGGGCCGCCATCGGGATGCCCATCGACTCGGTTTGCGGTGGGCGCCCGGCCATCCCTTGGTGCCGGCCGACCTCGAACATCAGCTGCGGCCCGTCCGGGTTCCCGATGTTGAGGCATTGACCGTCGTGGATCTCGACCACCGGCACCCGCCGACCGTTGACGAAAGTGCCGTTGAGCGAACCGTTGTCGATCGCCAGCCACCGGCCCTGGTCGAACCGCAGCAGCAGGTGCGCGCGCGAAATGAGCGGGTGGGTGATGCGCATGTCGGCGCGCAGATCGCGCCCCACCACCACGTCGTGGCCGGCGGCAAAGGTGCGTTCTGACCCGTCATGACGAACCGTCAGCACGGGGGCGGCTGGTGCACTCATCGAACCAACTGTATCTCGTGAACCCAAGGCCACCCTGAGGCCCAAATGTGCGTTCGGGGGCCCGCTCTCGTCACCGCGCTAGCAGATCGGGGGCGCCCGTGACCACGCACTGGGTACGCGTGTAGATGGTGGCCATGCACTTGTTGCAGTGCGTGCACGCGGAATGCACGCTGTGCGCGGCGCCGTCGGCCGCGATCCGATTGATCAGGTCGGGTTCGGCCAGCAGCGCCCGGCCCATCGCGACGAAGTCAAACCCCTCCGCCATCGCCAGGTTCATCGTCTCCCGGTTGGTGATGCCGCCGAGCAGGATCAGTGGCATGGTCAGCTCGGCGCGGAACAGCTTGGCGTGCCGCAACAAATAGGCCTCGCGGTAGGGGTACTCGCGCAGGAACTTCTTGCCGGTCATCCGCATGCCCCAACTCAGCGGCGGCTTGAACGCCGCGGCGAACTCCTTGAGCGGCGCGTCACCGTGGAACAGGTACATCGGGTTCACCAGTGAGCTGCCCGCGGTGAGTTCGATCGCGTCCAGCCCGCCGTCGTCCTGCAGCCACTTGGCGGTGGTCAGCGATTCCTCGGTGGAGATGCCGCCACGCACCCCGTCGGTCATGTTGAGCTTTGCGGTGACCGCGATCGGCGTGCCCTCCTTTTCCACCGCGCGGCGCACGGCCATCACAATGCCGCGTGCCACCTTCGCCCGGTTCTCAAGCGACCCGCCGAACTCGTCGTCGCGCCGGTTGATCAGCGGGGACAAAAACGAGCTCGCCAAGTAGTTGTGGCCCAAGTGGATTTCGACCGCGTCGAAGCCGGCTTCGATCGCCAGCCGGACGGCGTTGGCGTGCCCCTCGATGACGTCGTCGATGTCGTCGCGCGTCGCCTTCTTGGCGAACCGCATCCCGATCGGATTGAAGAACCGCACCGGTGCCAGCGCCCTGGCCTTGTTGGATTTGGCGTTGGCCACCGGCCCGGCGTGGCCGATCTGCGCGCTCACCGCCGCGCCCTCGGCGTGGATCGCGTCGGTGAGCTTACGGAAGCCGGGCACCGCCTCCGGGCGCATCCAGATCCCGTTGCCCTCGGTGCGGCCGCCGGGGGAGACGGCGCAATAGGCGACGGTGGTCATGCCGACGCCGCCGGCGGCGGGCAGCCGGTGGTATTCGATCAGGTCGTCGGTCACCAGGGTGTCGGGCGTGCGGGCCTCGAAGGTCGCCGACTTGATGGTGCGGTTACGCAGCGTGATCGGGCCCAGCTTGGCCGGGCTGAACACGTCCGGAGGGGTAGACATATCGGGAGCCTAACGGCAAGGCATGCCAGACTGTCAGGCGTGGGCGCAATCACACTGGACGGCAAGGCCACCCGCGACGAAATCTTCGTCGATCTCAAAGAACGAGTGGCCGCCCTGACCGCGTCGGGCCGCACGCCCGGGCTGGGGACCATCCTGGTCGGCGACGATCCGGGGTCGCAGGCCTACGTCCGGGGCAAGCACGCCGACTGCGCCAAGGTCGGCATCACCTCGATCCGCCGGGACCTGCCGGCCGACATCAGCACCGCGACGCTTCACGACACCATCGACGAGCTGAACGCCAACCCGGATTGCACCGGCTACATCGTGCAGTTGCCGTTGCCCAAGCATCTGGACGAGAACGCGGCGCTGGAGCGGGTCGACCCGAACAAGGACGCCGACGGCCTGCACCCCACGAACCTGGGCCGGCTGGTGCTCAGCGTTGCGGCGCCGCTGCCGTGCACCGCTCGCGGGATCGTGCACCTGCTGCGCCGCTACGACGTCGAGATCGCCGGCGCGCATGTGGTCATCATCGGCCGGGGTGTGACGGTGGGACGCCCGTTGGGCCTGCTGCTGACCCGCCGCTCCGAGAACGCCACGGTGACGTTGTGCCACACCGGAACTCGCGATCTGGCCGCGCATACCCGGCAGGCGGACATCGTGGTGGCCGCCGTCGGGGTGCCACACATGTTGACCGCCGACATGGTGCGTCCGGGTGCCGCGGTCGTCGACGTGGGGGTCAGCCGGACCGACAACGGGTTGGTCGGCGACGTGCACCCCGACGTGTGGGAGGTCGCCGGCCACGTGTCCCCGAATCCCGGCGGTGTCGGCCCGTTGACCCGGGCGTTCCTGCTGACCAACGTCGTCGAACTCGCCGAGCGGCAATGAGCGCGAGGTCGCTCGTCCGGGCCCAGTGGCCAATTCTGCTGGTGGGCTTGACTTTCGCGACCGCGCTGGCGCTGGTGGGGGCCAACTTCTGGCGCCGCGGGTCACTGTTGATCGGCATCGGTGTCGGCCTGGCGGCGGCGCTGAGATTGGTGCTGTCCGACGAGCGGTCCGGCCTTTTGGTGGTGCGTAGCAAGGGAATTGACTTCGTCACCACGGCGACGGTCGCGGCCGCGATGGTCTACATCGCGTGGACCATCGACCCGCTGGGTACCGGTTAGATACCCGGCGCCGCCGGGATCCGCCCCGGTATGCCGGGCATCTACCCGGCCATGCCGGGATACTGGCCCGCCACGCCGGGGATTTGTCCAGCCATGCCGGGGATCTGCCCGCCCGTCATGCCGGGTACGCCGGGAACCTGCCCGGGCATTCCCGGCATCTGCGGAACCGACAGGTTGCCGTTGGCCAGGTTCGCCATCTGCTCCGGGCAGTAGGTCTGTATCGCGATGGTGGTGAACATGCGCGCCATCATGGGCGACATGCCCCGGCCGGAGACGCTGGACGCGGCCGCGGCGAAGTTGCCGCCCGGCTGGGCAAGCATCGGGCAGATGGACTGGCCCACCGACATCGCGTTTCCGGGCTCGCCGAAGTCGATGCCGGCGTGGTTGAGCGCGTCGATGAAGTTGTCGTCGGGGTTGTCCGCGCCGGCCGGGGCGGCGAACGCCGACGCCGCGGTGAGCAGGCCGGCGGCGGCAGCGAGCAGACGAACGGTCAGGGGCTGGTTCCGAAACAGCCAGATCCATCGGTTCGTTCGTGCCAGTGCCTTCATGCAGCCTCCCCCGCAATCGTGGAGTGCGCAGAAAGCACTCGAATCACGTTGAGAACTCTGAGCTATCACTGTCACGTTTGCGACACGGTGGGATAAAGGTTCGCACAATAAGCGTTTTGTGAGTCGGCCGCGGCCGCGACGTCGATTATTGGGCGGTCTGCGCTCGGCACGCTTTTCGGCGGATCGAAGCCACACTGTGATCTTGACACGGGCGCCCAGACCGGGCTTTTGCGTGTGAAATGTTTAAGAATCTCCGCACATGACGACGAATCGCAGCCGTCCGCTTGACCCCTTGATGCAGGGCCGCATCTCGCGCCAGACGTTTCTGCGCGGCGCCGTCGGAATGTTGGCGACCGGGGCGGTTTTGGGCCCGGCGCGCGCCGCCGCGGACCCCGCGGCCGGCTGGGGCGGGCTGGCGTCCTCCATCGGCGGCAGCGTCGTGCTGCCCGCCAACGGCGCCCAATTCGCCACCAGCAAAAAGGTTTTCAACTCGTTCTATGACAGCTCCAATCCCGCTGCGGTGGTGACGGTTTCGTCGCAGGCGGATGTGCAGAAGGCGGTGGCGTTCGCGACGGCCAACAATCTCAAGGTCGCCCCGCGCGGGGGAGGGCATTCGTACATCGGCGCGTCCAGTGCCAACGGCACCTTGGTGCTGGACTTGCGGGGGCTCCCGGGCGCGCCCAACTTCGACGGCAACACTGTCACCGTCACCCCCGCGACCACCCTGTACGCGATCCACCAGGCATTGGCAAGTGCCGGCCGGGCGATCCCCACCGGCAGTTGTCCGAACGTCGGCATCGCCGGCCTCGCGATGGGCGGCGGGATCGGGCCCGATACCCGGCACGCGGGCCTGACCTGTGACGCGCTGCAGTCGGCCACGGTGGTGCTGCCCAGCGGCGACGTGGTGACCGCCTCGGCCAACGACAACCCCGATCTGTTCTGGGCGCTTCGCGGCGGAGGGGGCGGCAATTTCGGGGTGACCACGTCGATGACGTTCTCCACCTTCGCGACCTCCGACAGCGACGTGGTGCGGCTCGACTTCCCGCCGGCGTCGGCCACCCAGGTGCTCGTCGGTTGGCAGTCCTGGCTGAGCGCCGCGGACCGAAACACCTGGGGCATAGTCGATCTGATGATCGGTTCGGCGCCGAATTGCCACGTGCTGGCGCTCTGCCCGGGCGGTGAGGGCGCGGGCGTGGTCGATGCGATCAAGACCGCGGTGGGGGTGGCGCCCACGTCCGTGATGAACAAGACGATGAATCGCTCGGATTTGGTGATGTACCTGGCCGGGGGCAGCTCCAATCCGCCGGCCCGCGCGTTCCTGGCCGGTTCCGACGTCATCGGGCCGGTGGATTCCGCTGCGGCACATGCCATTGCGACCGCGATCGGGCAGTGGCCGTCGGGGGCGGGGCAGGCGTCGGTGCTCGTCGACCCGCTCGGCGGCGCCGCCGCGGACGTGGCCGCCGGGGACACCGCTTTCCCGTGGCGCAACCAGGCGGCCGTGCTGCAGTGGTACGTCGAACCGTCCGGCGGCCAGGTCGCCGCCGCGAACACCTGGCTGAGCTCCGCGCATCAAGCGGTGCAACAGATCTCGGTCGGCGGATACGTCAATTACCTGGAGCCCAATGGCGCGCCGGCGCGCTACTTCGGCTCGAATCTGTCGCGGCTGACGGCCGTGCGGCAGAAGTACGACCCGAATCGGGTCATGTACTCGGGGCTGAACTTCTAGCCGTTTGCAGCCCCGGCCGCTCCCGCGCGAAAGTTTTTGCGCGAGTGTGAATCTATGGCGATTTTCGGGCGCGTTTTTGTCGGTGGGGGTCGTTAGGTTCGGGGGTATGAGTCCAAGCGGTCATCCAGACGTCGACGCGGTGTTCGACGATCTCGATGCCGTCTTGGCTCGCGTCCGCGCACTACCGGTGGACGCTTTGAACGTTCACCAACAGCTGGCGATGCTCGAGCGCAGCGAAAAAGTGCGCCGGCAGCTGCCGGCCCTCGAGCATCCGGTGATCAACACCCTGGGTCGGCAGGCCACCGCCGAGGAGCTGGGCGGCACGCTGCCGCAGGCGATCGCCGAGGCGACGCTGATCAGCCGGGCCGAGGCGTCGAGGCGGGTCAAAGAGGCGATCGAGTTGGGGCCCCGGCACGGGCTGACCGGCGAACCGTTAGCGCCGATCCTGTCCGCGACGGCCGCCGCTCAACGCGACGGCGCCCT
>NZ_LZIZ01000123.1:0-4358 GCF_001666915.1 Mycobacterium sp. E3339
CGCCGACGACGAGCTCGACGCCTACGAGCGGGGTCGCCGGCTGGTCGGATTGTTCTGCCAGCAGGGGCATTTCGACCGCACCAAGGCCGAGGCCGGTGACACCGATATCCACGCGCTGCTGCCCGAGTCGTCCCGGCGGGCCTACGACGTGCGTCCGATCGTGACCGCGATCCTGGACGACGAGACCCCGTTCGACGAGTTCCAGGCCAACTGGGCGCCGTCGATGGTGATCGGCCTGGGCCGGCTGTCCGGCCGCACGGTGGGCGTCCTGGCGAACAACCCGTTGCGACTGGGCGGCTGCCTGAACTCCGAAAGCGCCGAGAAGGCCGCGCGTTTCGTGCGGCTGTGCGACGCGTTCGGCATCCCGCTGATCGTGGTCGTCGACGTGCCGGGCTACCTGCCCGGGGTTGACCAGGAGTGGGGCGGCGTGGTGCGCCGCGGCGCCAAGCTGCTGCACGCCTTCGGCGAGTGCACGGTCCCGCGCGTCACGCTGGTGACCCGAAAGACCTACGGCGGGGCCTACATTGCGATGAACTCGCGGTCGCTCAACGCGACGAAGGTCTACGCCTGGCCGGACGCCGAGGTCGCGGTGATGGGCGCCAAGGCCGCCGTCGGCATCCTGCACAAGAAGAAGCTGGCCGCCGCGGCGGATCACGAGCGCGAAGCGCTGCACGACCAGCTGGCCGCCGAGCACGAGAAGATCGCCGGTGGCGTGGACAGCGCCATCGAGATCGGCGTGGTGGACGAGAAGATCGACCCCTCGCACACCCGCAGCAAGCTCACCGAGGCGCTGGCCCAGGCGCCGGCACGCCGCGGCCGCCACAAGAACATCCCGCTGTAGGTCACCTTCTGGTCGCGGCGTAAGGGCTAGCGGCCGAGGATCCCCGTAACCGCTTGGCGCAGCGCGCCTTCCGGGTCCGCGGGCATGGCTTCGGCACGCCACCCGACGAAATCGTCGGGGCGCACCAGCAGGGCGCCTTCGGGCGCAAGCCCGGTGACGGCAGCCCACTCGTCGCTCTCGATGCGGTGCGCGGTCACCGACACCGAAGCCGCGGCGGCACACCAGCGTTCGTCGCCGGTGAGCACGGTGAACCCCCCACCCAAGAGGTCGAGCGTCGAAACGCCTTCGCGCACCCACACGTGCGGGACGCGGGTGCCGGGCTGGCCGCGCAATTCTTCGACCAGTGACACGGTGTCGGGATCGGGCGGACCCGGATCGTCGGAAATCACTGCGGCCGAATGGTATTGGTAGCCGATCAGCAGCGCAAACATCGGCGCCTCTTCGTCTGGTGGCAATAGCGGCCGGTTATCGTCCAACCGCAGGAAAGCCAGCGACGGCCCGGTTAGCGACTGGCGCGCGTTGAACCGCCCGACCGGGTGCCGCTCGGCATGGTAGGTGCCCAACAAGGCCGGGTCGGCGCTCCCGTTCAAGACCGCGGCC
Organism: Mycobacterium sp. E3339; assembly: GCF_001666915.1. Lineage (NCBI taxonomy): Bacteria > Bacillati > Actinomycetota > Actinomycetes > Mycobacteriales > Mycobacteriaceae > Mycobacterium > Mycobacterium sp. E3339. The sequence continues at coordinate 1,442 of NZ_LZIZ01000123.1, forward strand.
AGCTTCCAGGCCAGGTTGTGCGCGCTCTGGATGGCGGTGTTGGCCCCGCCAGCCTTGAACGGCGGCATGGTGTGGGCCGAATCGCCGACGAGAAACACTCTGCCGCAGCGGAATTGGTCGGCAACCCGCTCGTACGGCTGCCACGGCGCGACGTCGATGATCTCCACGTCGATCGGCTCGCCGATCGCTTTCGTCAGCATCTCGCGGCACCGCTGCGCGGTGAACTGTTCGGCGGATTCGCCGCGGGCGGGAAAGTAGGTGTTGATGAACATGCCGAAGTCGTCGCGCACCGGCAGAAAGATGCCCTCCACGTCCGGGTTTTTCACTTGGATGCCGTCGCCCGCACCGAGGTCGCGGGCGAATTGACGCCACGGCGCACGGAAGTAGACGAACACGACATAGATCGGCAGTGCCCCGTAGCCGGCGGTGCTCACGCCCAGCGCGTCGCGAATCGGGCTGTGCACGCCGTCGGCGGCGACGAGATAGTCGGCGCGTACCGTCTCGGTCGCGCCCGACTCGCGATCGCGGATGACCGCGGTGACGCCGCTTTCGTCCTGGTCGAACGAGCCCAACTCCGTGTTGTAGCGCGCCTCACCACCGTGCCGGCGGATGTAGGTGAGCAGGATCGGTTCGAAGGCGCTCTGCGGGCAGTACTGGCCGCCGGGCTCCGGGCTCAGATCCTTGAACGGCGCGAAGATCGCGTTGACGTCGAGCGCCTGTCGCTGTTCGGCGCTGTTGAGCGTCGGCCTGCTCAGCATGTCGGGAACGCCGTGGGCGATCGCGTGGACCTCGTCGGCCAATCCGAGGCCGCGCAGGATCTCCAGGCTGCGGAAGCTCAGATTGCGGGCTTTCGGGTAGATGAACACCTCGCGCCGCTTTTCGACCACCAGCGAGCGAACGCCGTGTTTGGCCAGCAGCGCAGAGGTCGCGAGGCCGCCGGCGCCGGCGCCGACGACGAGAACGGGCATTCGTGTGGTTGTCACGCCAAAAATGATAGTCCATGTCATTAAACATTGACTATCGGAATGCTGAAGCCTCAGCCGAACTGCCCCACGAACTCCTGGGCCACCGCCAGCGCGCGCTCCCGGTCGGACTCAACCAGCCCGATGCGGGTCCGCCGGTCCAGCAGGTCGGAGGCGTCGAGCGCGCCCTCGTGGGTGATGGCGTACTCGAATTCCGCCCTTGTGACGTCGATGCCCTCGGCGATCGGGTCGGTCGGCCGCTTGCAGGTCGCGGTGGCGATGACCTTGGCCGCCTCGGCCCCGTACCGCTGCACCAGCGACGCCGGCAGCTCGACGGCCGGGCCGGCGGCGGGCGTCCCCGGGTTGGTGGACGCCCCGATCAGCGGCAGGTCGTGGGTTCGGCACTTCGCGGCCCGCAGGCGCCGCAGGCTGACCGCGCGGTCCAGCACGTCCTGGGCCATGTAGCGGTATTCGGTCAGCTTGCCGCCGATCACGCTGATGACCCCGGACGCCGACTCCACGACCGCGTGCTCGCGCGAGACGTCGGCGGTGCGGCCCTCGCCGGTGTCGATCAGCGGCCGCAGCCCCGCGTAGGCGCCGATGACGTCGGACGGGCCCAGCGCGACGCCCAGCGCGGTGTTCACGGTGTCCAGCAGGAAGGTGACCTCGTCGGCCGACGGCGTGGGCACGTCCGGGATCGGTCCGGGAGCGGCTTCGTCGGTCAGCCCCAGGTACACCCGCCCCAACTGCTCGGGCATGGCGAACACGAACCGGTTGAGCTCGCCGGGTATCGGAATCGTCAGCGCGGCAGTGGGATTGCCGAACGCGGCCGCATCGAAGACCAGGTGAGTGCCGCGGCTGGGCCGAAGCCGCAGCAAGCCGTCGATCTCGGCCGCCCAGACCCCCGCGGCGTTGATGACCGCACCGGCGGAAACGTCAAACGCCTCCCCGGTGCGCTGATCGGTCAGCCGCACCGAGGTGCCGGTGGCGTGCGAGGCCGCCACGTAGGTCAGGATCCGCGCGCCGTGCTGCGCGGCGGTGCGCGCGACCGCGGTGACCAGTCGGGCGTCGTCGATCAACTGCCCGTCGTAGGCCAGCAATCCCCCGTCCAGGCCGTCTCGCCGAACGGTCGGCGCCATCCGCACGACGCGATCGGGACCGATCCGGCGCGAGCGGGGCAGGGTCGCCGACGACGTGCCCGCGAGCATGCGCAGGGCGTCGCCGGCCAGGAATCCGGCGCGCACCAACGCCCGTTTTCCCCGGCTCATCGACGGCAGCAGCGGGACCAGCTGCGGCATGGCACGAACGAGGTGAGGGGCGTTGCGGCTCATCAGGATTCCGCGTTCGACGGCGCTGCGCCGGGCGATCCCCACGTTGCCGGTCGCCAGGTAGCGCAGGCCGCCGTGGACCAGTTTGGAGCTCCAGCGGCTGGTGCCGAAGGCCAGGTCGTGCTTTTCCACCAGCGCCACGCGCAGCCCCCGCGATGCGGCGTCCAGGGCGATGCCGGCGCCGGTGATGCCGCCGCCGATCACCACGACGTCCAGCGGCTCGCCGTCGGCGAGCGCGGTGAGGTCGGCGGCCCGGCGGGCGGCGTTCAGCGCGGTGGTATCGGCGATCACGACAGGTATCCGTTCAGCGAGTAGGCGAGTTCGCGGGCCAGCGTGTCGGCGTCCAGCAGCGGCTCGACGATCTGCGCCGACTGGATGGTCGACTGGGCGATCAGCAGCACCATGGTCGCCAGCTGAACCGGGTCGCCGGCGCGGACGCTGCCCTTGCGCTGGGCCACCCGCAACCGGTCGGCGAGGGCGTCGATCAGCATGTGCTGGCTGGTCCCGAGCCGCTCGGTGATGTAGATCGGCGCCAGCTCCGAGTGCAGCACCGACATCACGAGCCGGTCCTCGCGAAGCAGGTTGGCCACCGTAACGATCTGTCGCACAAGCGATTCCCGGTCGTCG
>NZ_LZIZ01000124.1:0-45607 GCF_001666915.1 Mycobacterium sp. E3339
GGGTGTCGGCGAGCGCCCGGTCGACCCACCCGGTCGGATCGGCCCAGTCGCGGGGGACGCTGTTCCACAGCACGCAGGTGTACTTCTCCGTCAGGAGATACTCGATCGCCGTCGGGTTCAGGCAGCGCCGTTCCAGTGCGCCCTCCGTTCCCCACGGCCGGAGGTAGCGACCGCCGTCGCCGAAGCCGTCCAAAATCTTCTGCGTGCTGCGGATCTCGCGCAGGGTTTCCGCCGCGGAGAGCTCGCCGAGGGGCCGGCCATGGGTGAGGGAGTGGTTGCCGATCCGGTGCCCGTCGCGCACGACGCGCTCGAGCAACCGATGTCCCGCCGGGGAGGAGACGTTCTCGCCGACGACGAAGAAGATGGCCGACATCCCGCGCTCGGCCAAGACGTCGAGAACCTGGTCCGTGACCCCGGGGGTCGGGCCGTTGTCGAAGGTCAACGTGATTCTCGGTCGCATCGATCCACATCCTACTCTTGCCTGACTGATCGATCAGTTAGTACCCTGGCGGGGTGACCGTCACCGTGTCGAAGTCCGAGGTTCCCGCCGGCGCCGCCCGGCAGCGGATCCTGCAGACGACCATCGAATGCTTCTGCGCGTACGGCTACGAAAAGTCCTCGATGAAGCTGATCTCGACGCGGGCCGGCGTCTCGCAGACGCTGCTGCACTATCACTTCGAGACGAAGGAAAAGCTGTTCCAGGCGGCCATCGACGACATGGCCAAGCGCATGTTCGCCACGGCGTCGGCCCGTCTGCCGCACGGCATGTCGGTGCGCGAGGGCCTGACCGAGGCGGCCGGCCTGATGTACGCCCTGTTCATCGACAACATCGACGCGGTGATGTTCATGGTCGAGTTCGCCGCGGCCGCCAACCACAACGAGTTCTTGCGGACCGCGTATGTCGACTATCGCGACACCCAGCGCCGGCAGCTCGCCGGCGCGCTGCGCAGCATCGCCGGCGACGACGCGCCGCAACCCTTGATCGACGAGTCGGTGCGCCTTTTCGAAACCGTGCTGCTGGGTATGTCCATGCAGCGTCCGTTCGTATCCGACGCGGCGGGCTTTCGGCGCGACTTCGACGTGTTCGCCCAACTGCTCGCCGCCCGCATCACCGAAGGATTGGAAAGGCGATGACCGCCAACCTCACCGTGCAACCGATGGTCGAAGATTCGGTGGTCGGCTCCGGCGGCAAACGAATCTTCGTGCGCCGCTACGACAACCCCAACGCGGACTACGTCCTGGTGCTGGTGCACGGCACGGCGGGGAACAGCGAGAGTTACGACGCGTTCGCCGAGCACATGCGCCGCAATTACCGGGCGGCCGTCTATTCGTTCGACCTGACCGGGCACGGCCGCACGGAGGGCGAGCCGGGCGTGTTCAGCTTCGCGGACTTCCTCGAAGACACCAGGGCCGTCACCGATTACGCGGCGCAGCGTACGTCCCTCCCGGTCGTCCTGCACGGCGCGAGCCAGGGTGGCGAGGTCGCGTTCCACGCGCTGGACGCGTGCCCGGCCGTAACGGCCGGGGTGTGCATGAACATCTTGTTGAACCACGAAACGCCGATGAGCCCGGCGATCCGGTTGTTCCGGTCGCGGCCGGCGAAGTGGGCGGCGGACAAGCTGGGCGACCGGGTGCGGGTCCCACTGCGGCGGGTCATCGACTTCGAGGCCGCCTACCAGGAAGACCCCGGGCTGCTGGACAAGAAGAAGAAAGATCCGTTCTACGTCTGGCGGTACGGGCTCAAGAGCTACCACTCGGTGTTCAACTACGTGCCGCCAAAACCGGCCGCTGCCAACACGAAACCCGTCCTTGTCACGTGCGGGGAGCACGACGAAATCGTCGGCGCCGAGCACTGCCGGGCCTGCTTCGAGCGGATCGGCGGGCCCAAGGACTTCTTTATGATGCCCGGCGGTGGCCACCAGCTGATGCTGTTCGACACCAACGTGTACAGCCGCGTGATCGACTCGTGGATTTCCGAACGCGTGCTCGGGGACGCGAAGTCGTGGCAGGCGCCGATCGAACCCGAAGAGCGGCGATTCTTCGAATTCCTCGAGCGCGAACGGGCCAACGACGCGGCGGGCGAGCCCGAGTACCGCTATTCGGCGATCGACCGCTTGCTGATGCGGATCAGCAACGGCACTATCGAGCGCGGCGTGCGGTACTTCTCCAACGCCGAGGTGAGCGACCAGTGGCGCTTCACCGCCGAGCTCGTCGGCGAGATCGACTACGCGGCATGGGATTTCCTGCGCGACTACCTGCCGCCCATCGAGGGCGAGCGGCCGCGGATGGCGGTGGTCGGTTGCGGCGCCGGCGGGGCGATCGCGGGATTGCTCGACCGATATCCGGAGCTGCGCGGCTGGGACGTCGTGGGCGTCGACGTCGACTACAAGTCGATCGACGCCGCGCGCAGGCGGTTCGCCGACCGGGCCGGGGTGAGGTTCGTCGTCGGTGACGCGCGTGACCCGGAGGTGTTGGGGGACAACCGCTTCGACCTGGTCTACCTACACGGGGTGCTCGACCACTGCACCGAGCACCGCCGCCTGATGGACACCGTGTTCCGCGCGCTGAAACCGGGCGGCCGGATGTTCTACGTCGCACCGGATCGCAACGTGTGCACCTGGCTGTGCTTCGTGACCGTCGGGCCGCTGTTCGTGTTCGGTCTGCACAAGCCGAACCACGACTTCCGCCGGTTCCCCCGCCCCGCCGAGCTGAACGCCCTGCTGGAGGGGGCCGGCTTCGAGCTGCTGCGCCGGCGAGGCCGGCCGGGCAGGCCCGCGATGGTCGGGGTCGAATACAAGTCGGGGATGAACCCGTTCCCCGTCAAGAAGTCGGTGCGCACGCGCGCCCTCGGCGAGGAAATCTTCGAGCACACCGAGCCGCGGTGGTGGCTGAGGAACGGCTTCGTCGGCGAGTACGCGGGGGCGGTGCAGAAACCGCCTGCTGTTTGACTCCTGTTGAGTAGCTAGTTTCGATTCCGGATCGGGTGGTTACTCGGAATCAGGCCAGCCAGCTTTCCGACAGGAGATCGACACGGACCTCCAGGGAACTCAGTCTCACCGCGGTGAAGTGCCTCCGGCGCCGGGCGGTCTCCTTGGCGACGGCCGGTACGAGCTGCGGGGTGTGCTCGGCCGCGGGGCGATGGCCGAGGTGCGCGACGGCTGGGACCGCAAGCTGGGCCGGCCCATCGCCGTCAAGCTGCTCTACCCCGGGATCGCGGACCGTCCCGACAGCCGCCTGCGATTCGACACCGAGGCGCGAGCGGCCGCGCGGCTGACCGGGCGGCACGTCGTGGTCGTCCATGACGTCGGCGAGCATCAGGGGTTGCCGTTCATCGTGATGGAGCGGCTGCCGGGCGTGTCGCTGGCCGACCACATCGCCCGCGGGCCGCTGCCGCCGCCGTTCGTGCACGCCGTCCTCGACGGCGTCCTGGACGCCCTGGCCGAGGCGCATCACGCCGGCATCCTGCACCGCGACGTCAAGCCCGGCAACATCCTGTTCACCGCCACCGGCGAACCCAAGCTCGCCGACTTCGGCATCGCCAAAACGGCCGGCGCCGCCTACACCCGGGCGGGCGAAGTCGTCGGGAGCATGGCCTATCTGAGCCCCGAGCGGCTGACGTCCAAACCGGCCACGGTGGTCGACGACCTCTACGCCGTCGGCGTGGTCGGTTACGAGGCGCTGACCGGGCGGCGGCCGTTCCCGCAGGAGGACCTGGGCGCGCTGGCACACGCGATCCTGCACGACTCGCCGCCGCCGATCGCCGCCCTGCGCCCCGACGTGCCACCGCCGCTCGCCGCCACGATCGAACGCGCGATGGCGCGCGACCCCGCGTCGCGATTCGACGAGGCCGGCGCGATGCGCGCCGCGCTGTTCGGCGCCGAACCCGTGAGGGCTCCCGTCGGCACCCGGGTCATGGAGGCGCCGCCGCCCGCCGTGCTGACCTACGTCCCCGCTTTGGAGCCGCACAGCCCCCGCCGCAAATGGTGGGTCGCGGGCATCCTCGCCGCGTTCCTGTTGGCGATGCTGCTGCTGGCCATCGATCCGCCGTTCTCGTCGCCACCGCCCACGCCCACGACGACCACCACCACACCGGCGCCGCCCCCGACGACGACCACCACCACGCCTAGCAGCACCCCGCAGCCGGCCCCAGCGCCGCCGCCCGGGCACGGGGGACCCAAGCACAAGGGTGGGCACGGAGGCTGAGCCGATATGGGATCGGTAGCCGGCGATTTGTTGTGTGATTGCGGGATGAACAAGAAGTGGATGGCCGGCGCGCTGCTGACGGCCGGTATCGGCGCGGGGTTGGCCGCCGGCACCGCGCAGGCCGACCCGTACGGCCACGTCGGCGGGAACTGCCCGGCCGGGCACACCTGCGGCAAGTGGTGCCCCGGCGAGCGTGTCCCGGACAACTTCATCAACTGGGACATGGGCGTGTGCCACCTCTACTACTACGACTACCGCGGCGTGGTCGACGCCGACAGCGGCGCCGTCTACGGATGGCCCGGCGGCCCGATCAACGCCACCCCGCACCCGGCGCCGGCCGGACCGCCCAACTTCAACTGCGGCCTGTTCTGGTGCCCCGTGCCGCCGCACGCGTGAGCCGCCGCACGTTACGTCCTCGGCCAATATGGGAACCCGCCGGGCTGGACCTGTTCCGCCCAGCGAAAGGACTGCCCATTGACCTCGCGGCTCGGCACCCGTTTTGGCCCCTACGAGCTGCGCTCACTGATCGGTGCGGGCGCGACCGGCGAGGTCTATCGGGCGTACGACACGGTTAACGACCGGACGGTCGCGGTCAAGCTGTTGCCTGCCGCGATGGCGGCCGAAGATGACTTCCAGCAACGGTTTCAGCGCGAGTGTGGGATTGCCGCGCGGTCGACCGAACTCCACGTCATCCCGGTGCACGACTTCGGTTCGATCGACGGGGTGTTCTTCGTCGACATGCAACTGGTCGAGGGTGGCAGCCTGCGCGACCTGCTGAGCTCGCAAGGTGCGTTGGAGGCGCCGCGGGCCGCGTCGATCGTCGCGCAGGTGGCCCGGGCGCTGGACGCCGCGCATGCCGCCGGGCTGGTGCACCTGGGCGTGCGGCCGGAGCATGTGCTGCTGACGCCCGATCACTTCGCGTATCTGATCGACTTCGGGATCGCGGACGGTTCTCGCGTGTATATGGCGCCCGAGCGGTTCACCACCGGCCGCGTCGGCCCGCAGACCGATGTGTACGCGCTGGCCTGCCTGCTCTACGAATGCCTCACCGGCCAGCCGCCGTTCGAAGGCGGCGCGGAGGAGTTGAAGCGCGCGCACCTGTTGTCGCCGGCGCCGAGGCCCAGCATCATGCGCCGCGGCGTGGGCCGGGCCTTCGACGACGTGATCGCCCGCGGCATGGCCAAACAGCGGTCGGCGCGGTTCGGCTCCGCGGGTGAGCTCGCGCGGGCGGCGAGCGAAGCCGTGAACTCGGCGTACGAACCGATTGGCGTCGGCGCCGGGCCCCTTGGCACCCGGCCGTTCGAGGCGGTGTATCCGAATCCGGACGACACCGGTTTCAGCCCGTATCCGATTGTCGAGATGCCATCGCCGTTGCCGCGTCGGCCTTTTGGCGGCCGCGGGCCGCTGCTGGCGATCGGCGCGGCGCTGGCGCTGGTCGTCGTCGGCCTTCTGGTGGCGCTGGTCTCGGCTTTGGCCGGTGGCGGTTCGCAGCCACCGGCCGCCGTTAAGCCTTCTGGTCCGGCGCCATCCAGCCCGCCGCCGCCGAAGACGCCGACGCTGTCGGCCCCGGTGCGGGGCGCCGACGGGCTAGGGTTCGTCGGCGAGACGGCCCGCTGCGATCCGGGGAATCCGCCGGCCGCCGTGGTGCGCACCGCCAAGTCGCTAGCCGTTGTGTGCCAAAACCTCAGCGGCAGTTACTACTACCGTGGTGAGCGCATCAGCGACGGCGCCCACATCGAGCTGTCCAACGCGGAGCGCGCGGGGGACGGGTTCGACGTCACCAACCCGGTCGACGGCGTCGTCTACGAGGTGCGGCCCAATCGGCTGCGGATCATCAGCGGCAGCCACGTCGATTCCTCGGAGCCGGTCCTGCAGTACGCGACGGCGTCGTAACGATCTAGGCCGGCCGGCTGCCGACCTCCAGGCCGGCCAGCTCGCAGGTGCCGTCGAACACCACCCGACCGTATTCCCTTACCCTGCAACGTAATCGGCCCGCGAGGTGCTCGCAATCGGTGTCGATGTTGCGCCGCTGCGCGGGCAGCGGAACGGGTAGCACGTGCGGATCTGCGTGGGTGCCGTCGCCGTCCAGCTCGATGCGGTAGCGGGGTGTGCGCGCCGATATGGTCCAGCGTCCGTCGCCGACGTCCGATCGCACGGGCGCCGGCGGGGTCACCCGAATGACGCGGTCGCCGAGCCGCACGACGACACCGGTGACGTCCCTGCGGATCGGGCCGAGCTGAAGAAGGCCGCCAGAGAACGCGACCGAGACGTCGGCGTCGCCGAAATCGTGGGCCTGACCCCACCACCAGCGCTCGGGGAAGCCCGCGCCCCAGTTACGTTCCGTGTACAGCCGGGCGCCCTTGAACGACCACGTGCGGTCGCGGAATTCGACTGTGCCGCCGGCTTTTCCGCCGAGCCGGTAGGGATGCCAGTATTGGTTGAGGAACGGGACCGACGAGAAGACCCCACCTCCGCCGAAAGCCTTGGGCCAGTTGAACGGATCGGTGAAATGCAGGTTGAGATGGATGCCGTCGAGGTCGATCTGGAGCCGATCGAGGTACGCCACCAGGCGGCAGTCGGGAGCGGTCCCGGCGTGTAGGGAGAAGGTCGACGAGTCGGCGTGGGCGCCGTCCATGACCGCGGAGCGCACCACGTCGCCGGGATGCAGCGCTACCGCGACGGTGGCCCAGTCGCCGTCGGGATGCCGGTTCACGCTGCACAGCGCGACGACGACGCGACCCGAGGCGGCATCGGTGAGGCGCCAGAACCAGCCCTCCATTTCGGTGCCGTGCGAGGGAACCGGATCGCCGAAGGGCACGTCGGCGCCGGTGCGTCGATAGGCATGGACCAGTGGCCCGACCGTGTTCCCGGCTATCCAGCGCAGGTAGGCGGCGGTCATCTCCGCTCCGCCAGCCCCGACTGCACGAGCGCGTCGTCGATGAAGCGCTGCACGGGCCGCGAGCGGAAGAATCCGGTGTGACCGCCTGGGTACCACTGGATTTCGGGTTTGCCCCAGTGCTCCCAGAGCCGGGTGACCTGGTCGCGCGGGTGGACCAGCCGGTCGGCGAGGCCCGCGTAGATGAAGCGGCCCGCTTTCGGGACGCGCGGGGTCAGCGCCAGTGGCGAGATCATGCGGCCGAGGGGCTTGGCTTCATTCATGGTGTGGCCCAGGGCGGCGTGGCCGCTGAGGCTGGCGTGGCGGCCGACCAGGTTCACCAGGTCGACGGCGGGCACGCCGAGGATGGCGCAGGTGAGACCGTCGTCGAGGCTGGCGACCAGCGACGAGATCAGGCCGCCCAGGGAGATGCCGTTGACGCCGATTTCGGCGTCGGGCTGTTGCGCGCGGATCCAGCCGATGAGCCGCCGGATGTCCCAGACCGCCTGGGCGGCGCCGTGGACGTCGTCGAGGACGTCCTCGCTGGGGAACTTCGGTCCGCCGCTTGCTCGGGGGCCGTGTAGGGGGAGCACCGGGAGCACGACGTTGAGGTCGAGCTGCCGGTAGAGATGCCAGGCGTGGAACAGCATCGGGTCGAGCGCGGCGCGTCCCATCTCGGCGCCGTGGATGCAGACCAGCCAGGGCCGGGGCCGGCGGTGCCGGAACATCAGCGCGTATTCGCGCTTGTTGCCGGTGTAGCTGCGCCAGCGGTCCCGGCCGGGTTCGCCTTCGTAAGGGTCGTAGTCGCTGTCGAAGGACAGCCGCTCGTAGTTGCGTCCCATATTGCTCACGCGCTTGACGGTCACGTCGTTGAGCGGTGGGGGTGGTGCGAAGAATCCCTCGGGATTGTCGAGCCAGCCCTTATCTTTGTATAAGTCCTGTGCCGCAACGACTTCTGTGTTGATTCGTTCCAGTGTTTCGGCGTCGGGGGCCCGGCGCAGCATGCTGAAGCCGCTCAGCAGGATTTCGTCGCGGAATGCCTGCGCCGCGAGCGCGATGGTGGGCCGGGCGACCGGCAGCTCGTCGGGCTGGCGATCCAGGTAGGTGCCCCAGGAGCGGGCGTAGAAGCCGCCGGTCCGGGTGAACGGCCCGAGTAGTTGGGTGATCGGGTTGGCGGGCATCTAGCCTCGCTTTGCTCCGGGGGTGAAGGTGACCGGCAGGTTGGCGAGCCCGGTCATGCTGGGGTTGCCGAGGTATTGGTGGACGTGTTGGGCGTCGACTTGGTAGTCGGGGATGCGGTCGAGGACGGCTTTGACCATGACTTCGGCCATCAGCCTAGCGAGGTGCGAGCCGATGCAGCGGTGCGGCCCAAGGCCGAAGGCGACGTGACGGTTGGGCGCGCGGTCGAGGATGATCTCGTCGGGGTTTTCGAATTCTTTTTCGTCGTGGTTGGCCGACAGCCAGCTGATGACGACTCTGTCGTTCTTTCTCAGGCGTTGGCCGTTGAGCTCGACGTCGTGAGTGACTGTGCGGCTGAGGGTTTGGTTGACGCTGAAGTAGCGCAGGAATTCGTCGGTGGCGGTGCGGTAGAGCGCGGGGTGGTCGATGAGTTGTTGCCTGAGGTCTGGGTGGGTGCCCAGGTGGTGGAGCGTGAGCGCAGTTTGGGAGGTGGTGGTGTCGACGCCGCCGCCGATGAGGTTCCAGAGGATGTTGAGCAGCTGGTCGTCGGTGAGGCGGTGGCCGTCGAACTCGAACTGGAGGAGGAAGCTGGTGAGGTCGTCGGTCGGTTTGGCCCGTCTGCCGGCCGCGTACTCGAGGACTTCTTCCATCATCTTCGGGACCTTGGCGATGGCGTTTTTGTACTCGTCGCTGTCCTGGGGCACGGCCATGACGGAGTGGAAGAGGTGGGCGTAGAGGTGCCAGTTGTCGAGGGGAAGGCCCATCAGCTTCATGGTGAGGATGGCCGGGACCGGGCTGGCGTAGTCGAGGACGAGGTCCATGCGGCCGTCTTCGATTTTCTGGTCGAGGAACTCGTGCGCCTTGTGTTCCATGAAGGGCTTGAGTTTTTGGACGGCGCCGGGGGAGAAGAACGGGGCCAGGGCGTGTCTGAGCGCCTGATGGTACGGGCCGTCGACCTCGCCGATGCCCAGGGCCGGCTGGCCGTCGGGGCGCGGGACGCCCATCTCGCCTTGGTAGTCAACGCCGTCTTTTGAGTTGGGCTCGTACTTGTGGGCGAAGGTGTCACCGTCTCTGGCCGTTCGGCTGACCGCGTCGTAGCTGCTGAGGAACCAGAATCCGCCGTAATTCTTGTTCCAGGCGACGGGGCACCTGCTTCTCAGGTCTTTGTTGATGGCGTTTTCGTTGAGGTTGAACGCGTCGGAATGGTGGTCGAAGTCGACGATCGCGTCTTCGGCGACGTCGGGACGGATTGTCATCTGGGTTGGTCCTCCACCGTGCCGCGCGATCGGCTATCTGCACTATCTTTGCATTATTACGCGCCGGGTTCTGCCGAGAAAGGCCACGATGAGTAGTCACCGGACGACCTTCAACCACGTCGGACTGTGCGTCTCCGATCGCGAGCGGTCGCGGCGGTTCTACGAAAATGTGCTCGGCTTCCAGTTTTGGTGGGAGCTCGACCCGCCCGACGGCCCGACCTCCAAGCTGGTCCAGCTTCCCGAGCCGCTCGGTGTGCATGCGACGTATCTGGTACGGGATGGGTTTGTGCTGGAGTTGATGGACTACTCGAAGCGTCAAGTTCACGCCGGGTCCGGTCGCGTCATGGATCAGGTTGGGCTGACGCACATCTCGTTTTCGGTGTCCGACCTCGCCGGCGCGTTGGCTCGGGTGGCGGAGTTCGGGGGAGTGGTAGTCGACGGGACCGTGACCGACGCGATGGCGATGATCCGCGATCCGGACGGGCAGTTGCTTGAGTTGCTCTCAGACGGCTGGCTGGCGGCGTTGCCGTCGCGACCGTAGGTCGGATTCCTTGCGTCGGCCACTGGCAAGGCGCTCTGACACGTGGATCTCGGGTTTGAGTCATCGCCGGCCCCACTCGCGGCCGTCCCAGTCAAGCGAAGGTGTGCTTGTCAGGCAATCACATCAGATTCGCCCGATGTGCTGCGGCTAGGCCACGGGATGTTTGCCGGCACCTAAGGCCTGTTACCACCCTGTCGGATCTAACCGCGGTGATTCCCTCCAGACGGGCGCCCGCGTCCTTGCTGTAGAGAGGCGTTGTCCCGGCGAGGACAAAGTCGTCCTCTGGGCAGGGCAGCAGCGCAATCTGGTAATCGCCTGCGCGCACCAGGGCATACGGAAATCGATTGCGATCGTCACCGGAGGCGTTGAGAAGCTGGAACCAAAATCTAGTCGCGAACGCCTGAGGAATGCTAGCTCGGCGTGGTTTCATGTACACCGCGGGCTTTTCGGTGGGACGGCTTACGCTCGCTGTACGTCCAAACGGGGGCGCCGGTATCTGCCTAAATCAGCGTGAGAGGACCGCTCTGAGCAAGGTAATTTCTCCTTTCGCCATTGGCGAGGCTTTATCACTATTGAGTCGGATCGTTGGCCTGACCCCGTTCGTCGAGCGCACCTTTGACCAAGTAGCGGTACCCAATGTGCTGCCGACCGAGCGCATGCCACGGCAAGACAGCGCCTCGGCTCGGCGTATGCGCGTGGAACTTCGATCGTTCGTCAAGTGCGAGCGTCGATACCGCTTCTTCTGCGTGTGTATGGATCAAACGTCAACTCGTGTCAGGAGGGGCGCGGACGGAGTTACCACGCGATGAGTCGAGCGTATGTAGGAGATCTTGTTCGGAACGCGAGGCTGGGCGTCGGACGATTGCTGGCGGTGAGGAACGGTGAAGCTCGCGTCAGGTACTTCACCGGCCCCAGCACCTCGGCATACACCGAACGTGCGCACGCCGCGAAGTCTCTGGCGCCGGCGATACTAAGCCCGCACACCAGGGTCTATCTTCGCGAGGGGCCCGGTTGGCGCATCGGTCGCATCGAGGGCGGCCCTGACGGCTTGAAGCGATACACCGTCGCATTTCCCAATCTTCAGGGCGACCTCCTTGCGACTGACGCGTTCGAGGTGCGGTGGGACGTACCCATCGAAGACCCGTTCGCGATCCTGGAAAGCTTCGGCGGTGATGCGCCGAAAGTGTATGAGTCCCGGTTGGAGTTTCTTCGGCATTGGGCAGGACAGCGCGCAGCAGCAGTGGGTGTGGAAGGATTGCTGTTGGCATCAGTCGAGTTGCACCGCCATCAGCTAGCGGTCGTGCGCAGAGTGTCGAACGATCCCGTCAAGCGCTACCTATTGGCGGACGAGGTCGGACTCGGCAAGACGATCGAGGCCGCGGCGTTGATATGGCGGTTCTTGGATCGCAAACCCGCGGGCCGCGTCCTCGTCCTGGTGCCCGAGCATCTGCGATACCAATGGGCAGATGAACTCATCGAGCGATTCCGCACCGGCAAAGCTCCGCTTTGGATTCGGTCACTGACTGACGAAGCGCGTTGGCCAGAAGACCCCGTTGACCTCCTCGTCATCGACGAAGCGCACCGAGTGACTCGTAACGGGGCGCTTGGCGCCGACACTAGGCGGCGAATCGCCCAGATTGCTCATGCCGCACAGGAACTGTTATTGCTGTCTGCGACGCCCGTCAGATCGAACGAGGCAGGATTTCTGGACCTTCTTTATCTCCTGGATCCGGCAAATTATCGCCCGGATCAGGTGGAGGAATTCACCAGGCGTGTGCACGACCGCGATAAGCTCGCGTTGATCTGCCAGGCGTTAGTTCCCGACATCGATGAATTCGATTTGACGTTGTACGCAGAACAGTTACAGGCAGACTATTCTGGGGATGCGCTCCTGGCCGACCTCCTCGCATCTGCGACCTCGGCGGACGATGAGTCGCGTGCGGCAGCGGTCACGCGCGTGCGGCAGCATCTCTCGGAGGCCTATCGCCTTCACCAGCGCATGCTGCGCACGCGCCGAACGCCTGATATCACGGCAAGTTTCGGCGTGCGTGGTCGAAAGCGGGCTAAAGGCTTTCTCGTATCAGTCGATGATGCAAACACAGGTCAGCGCACGGAACTTCTTGACCGGCTCCGCATGGATCTACTTGTGGCTTCGGAGAACAGCACACTCGAGATACAGGAGTGCGTTGACTTGTTCCGCGAGGCGGCCCAGCGCTGCGGGTCGCTTCCGTACGCGGTATTGGCACTTCGCTCGGATCAAGCTGCCGACCCTTCCAAAGGGCTTGTATCCCGACTACGAGAACTAGTCGACCGTGGAGTCGTGGCTAACCTCGACCAGTTGATCGACAGGATCTGCGCGGAGCGCGAGGTTCGCACGAGTGCGCTGGTGGATGCTCTGGCACAGTTCACCGGTTTCAAAACGCAATCACGAGTTGTTCTAGCTACAGCATTCGCCGAATGCGCGGCGGCGATTGCGGATGAGATGGTGCGACGCTGGGGCCGACAGCGCATAGCAACGCACGTCAAGACCAATGACGAAGATGCGAATCGTGCCGCGATCGAGCGTTGGACTAAGGGCGGGCAGTGTTCCATCCTGATAGTCGACGACAGCGCGGAAGAGGGCGCCAACCTTCAGGTTGCCGATCTATTAGTTCATCTCGATCTCCCTTGGGAAACTTTCCGCATCGAGCAACGGATCGGACGTTGCGATCGTCATGCGCCTCCGGGTGTGGGCGCAATCGACTCTAAGGTGGTGATTTTCGGCGACGAGCCCTACGCGATGAATTGGCTGGAGTTCGTCTCCGACGGATGCGAGGCGTTTACACGATCCCTATCGTCGCTTCAATACGTCCTCGGCGACACCGAGCGTGCAGTGCTCGCCAACGTGCTGCGCGAAGGACCCGAGGCACTGGGTGGTGCGGCCGACGAACAACCCGACAAACTGGCGGAGGAACTAGTACGGATCGTCGCCCATGACGCGCTCGACGAAATCGATGAACGTGGATGTGATCAGACGCTGAGCGCGGACCGTCACCTGATTAAGAGTGATCGCGACCCTGCGCTCACCCGCGCGCTCGTGACCTGGCTAGAGGGAGTCGGCACGCAATTGACTTGGGAGGATGAAGCTGTCATCAGGATCAGCCGACGTCCCCGGCCGCAGGTTCCGTTCGACGTGGAGACACAAATCGCGGCGGTCGCTCAGATCCCGATCGCCCTACGGCGAGGCCCGGCGGTTAGTCGCAGGATCCCGATCTTGCGTGCCGGCCACCCTACGGTCGACACGATCGCTAAGCATTTGTTGCAGAGCGACCGGGGTGTCGCGTTCGCGATGTTTCGGCCGTGGCCGGGCATGTCGTCCGCCGAAATTGTTTTTCGCGCTGACTATCTCGTGTCGGCGTCCTTCGCTCAGGCCTTCATCGAAGCGGCGGACACGCTCGGTGTCTTGGGATGGGTTGAACAAATACTGCAGGAGGTTTCGCCGCCCATTGTCGAGAAGGTCGTGATGACGTCGTTCGGTGACGAGGCGAAGGATGGCAGGCTTTTCCAGCCCTATACGCCACGTACCGGGGACATTAATTTAGGTTCACGGCCGCAACTTTTCGAACAACTCATCGCGTCGGTTGATTGGACGGGTCTGTGTGTCATCGCCGCGGAACAAACCCGAGCGATTGCGAGTAGGCGTTCCTCCGTGGTGGATCGAGCGCTATTGGCCGCCAACGAGGTTCGGCACAGAATCGCGCAGCGCGTGGACCGCGCTCGCGCGCGCACGAATGCGGGAATGGTCGACACCGACGGCGAGATTGAGCAGTTGGAAACACTGCTGCCCGAACGGCTGGAGTTACAGATCCAGCCACTGGGATGTGGCGCCATCTTCGTGGGAGACCCCGGATTGGCAGTGAACCGTGATTAGACCCGGGCCCGCGCAGACGTTGCTAGACACGTGGGCGGCAAATGCATCAGTCGACGTGACCAACCGCCTGGCTTCGGCGCTGTCCAGCCACGACTCAAGCAGGTCGAACGGATCTGCGGACATCGCGGTGCTGTTGCGTCAGTGCCTTCGGGCCGACGACGTGCGACGGGGCGCATCAACGACGACCTCCGACGCACTGGTGCGTGCCTGGCTTGAAGTGCCGATTTGTCAGTTGTTCCCGGAGTCCTTCGATTGGATCAGCTATGGGCTGCTATCCCAGCGCACGGCAACGGGACGCGTCCGGATCTCTGCTGAACCGTGGCGCCCTCCGTGGCTCGACGTTCCCGACGGTATGAGTGTCGACGGGGACGCGGCAGCAGCCACCCCCCGCCGCATTGACGAAAGTGTGTCGGGAGACCCCTTTCTCAACGCTATTGACGCATCGTTCTCCGGGTACAAGTCACCCGGACAGCGTGCCTCCGTGCGCAGTGCCATGGTGTTGCCGGACGGAGCGACACTGGTGGTGAATCTGCCAACAGGTGCTGGCAAGACGCTGGCCATGCTCGCCGCAGCAGAGACAGCACCGCCGGGAATGACCTCGATTATCGTGGTGCCGACCGTTGCGCTCGCGCTGGATCAAGAACGCCGGTACAGCAAGCAGAATCCGCATTCGCCCGCGACCGCCTACCACGGCAACTTGTCGGAGGCAATGAAAAAGGCTTTCCGCGAACGGCTTTGGTCGGGAGAGCAACGGGTGATCTTTACCAATCCCGAAGCCGTCGTTGCGTCTTTGGCCCGGCCCCTTGCTGATGCCGCGGCGGGGGGACGGTTATCATTGCTCGCGATCGACGAAGCACACGTTATCGGCTCGTGGGGGGATGCATTTCGTCCGCACTTCCACAGCCTTGCCGGCCTGCGCCGCTACCTGCTGCGCGCTGCGACGAAAAGCGGCCATCGCCCGTTCAAAACCATCTTGGCCAGCGCGACCCTCACGCAGGATGTGTTAGGTCTGTTGAACGCGTTGTTCGGAGAACCGGGGCCTTTTTTTCAGGTCGCAGCGCCCGTATTGCGGCCGGAGCCAAGCTATTGGCAGTCAACAAATCTCGAACCCAAAGAGAGAGAACGACGTCTACTGGAGGCGCTGCGCCACCTTCCGCGACCGGCAATCATCTATACCACCCTACGTCAGGAGGACCGGCCGGGAACATATACGCCCCAGAAGTTGGCGCGAGTGCTACGCGCAGCCGGATACCAGCGTTTGGAGACTGTTGACGGCGGCTCATCGACACTACACCGCGAAAAGGTCCTTCGGGGCATGCGTGACGACGGCGGTGTCGAGTCGACAATTGACCTTGTCGTGGCCACATCCGCATTTGGGCTGGGCATCGATGTTCCCGACATTCGTTCAATCGTCCACGCGTGCATACCAGAGGGTATTGATCGTTTCTATCAAGAAGTCGGGCGCGGTGGCCGCGACGGAAACGCGTCGACGTCAGTGCTGCTCGCCACTCGTGAAGACGACGAGGTCGCCAGTGATCTTGCGTCGCCGACCTACCTGACATCGGAACGTGCGCGCGAGCGCTGGACTGCCATGCTGATCGCCCACAGAGACACCGGAGATGGCCTGTGCCGCCTTCCCTTAACGGCGACATCGGGCAGAGTCCGCCTACATGGGTCCTACAACGAGCGCTGGAACCTGTCTACCGTGATCCTGCTTGCTAGAACTGGTGCTGTCGGATGGGACTTCTCGTTCTCGGGTCCCGACGCCGACGGCGAGTTGGAATCGGATGCTGGGTGGTTGACGGTTCGGCTCCTGCGGGGGGATCACCAAACCGACCAATTCTGGCAGGACGTGGCCGAACCCACGCGGGCCTCGATGGTGGAGAATTCACGAGAAGGTCTTTTACGATTGCGCAACGCAATCGCTGGGGCGGTCTGCATCGGCGTGGTCACCGCAGAGAGCTTCGCGATAAACCTGCCCGTGGAACTGCGCACGACATGTTTGGTTGCGTGTGGCGGGTGCCGTTGGTGTCGCGCGCGCAGAAAGCCTCCCTGGGCGTCTCCCTCGCCCATTCCCGCTGCCATCGCCGTTCCGCCGCCTTCTGATCGACCTTCGCTGGATCGCATAGCGATTCAAGGCGCCTATGGGCGACGCGTGGCCGTCTACGTCGACCCGTCGGTGCTGTCAACACCGCGCAGATTGCGCCAACTGTTGCCACGATTAGCTTCCGCTGGCGGCATTCGCCTGATCGTTGCATCGGACATTTTGGTTGCCATGGTCCGAGACACCGTGTCGAAGTCACCAGCCTTAATGCAGTCGGTAATGGTGGATTCACTGCGGGACTACGATCCCATCACGGCTGTGGGTGTTCCCACCTTACTCGTGTTAGCGGACCAGCAGGATATTGAAGACTTTCTGCAGGGCAACAGCCGTGCCCCGCTCACAGTTGTCTGTGGGACGCCCGACTCGCCTGTCGGCCATGATGGCCTGACTCTTCGAGACCAAGACGGGTCTTATGCGTACACCGACATCGAAAAATTGTGAGAGAGGTGATCTCGTGGCGTTGTTGAACCCGCCGGAAATCCGTCCCAGTGGCATTGTCCTGATCACCCGATACCTGGCTTCCCAGCGGGGACAGCAGGACACCGTCGAACGACTCGTTGCGACACTCGCGCCTGCTAGCCTGCCGGGAGATCCGCAGAATGACGTGACGGTGAACCTGCGCGCTGGGACAGAACTGAGTTTGTTTGTGCGCACTGGCGACAAAGTCAGACTGGCGGACGGTGTGCTCAAGGCCGTGGAGGACGACGCCGGCAGGCTGATCAGCTTGCTCCGCAGACGCGTCCTCGACGACCCCGTCAACAATGCCCCATGGCCAAGCCAGGTAGGTGCGCGAGACTTAACGAGCGCGCTGAGTTGGTTTTTGACCTTCGCCGCTGGAGAAGCGCCGGTCCGACAGGAAGGAGGCCCCCGCGCGGCCGAGACGCTTCAGTTGGCTGACTTCGGCCCGCGCCAACAGGAGGGCGAGTCGTCGAACTGGCCGATCGGCAACAGCACCCGATGGAATGCCTTTCGCCGATGGGCGTGCACACTGGGCTTTGCCTGGGCTAACCCGCAGGGGCATCTGGTCCCCGATCCAACCGCAGCGGTGCGCGACGCCCTACCAACGGTTTTCGGCGGGGCAAATGAGCTTACGGCGCAAGAGTTTGTCAAGCACGTCGCAGAACACGTCCCTGTCCTCGACGGGGGGCGCTACCGGGAATTCGTTGCCGAGAACTGGCAACGCCCCCCTAATCAGAGTCGCGGACTCAGCGCGCCGTTGAGTGACGCCCTCGAAAGGCTCACTAGCGAGCAATCGATTTTCCTCGACGACCGCGCCGACGCGGCCCGTATCGCGAAGGCCGATGGATCGACTTTCTCCCACGTAAGGATCGGCACAAGCAGATGACCACCACATTCCAGAATTACGTGTGCTGGCGTGAGGATGCCGTGCTGGCGATGACCCCGCGCGACGCAGCCAGTCTTCTCACCGATGGACGGTTCCAAGCAATTCATCACCCACTTCGCTTGCGACGCAGAAGACTCGACCAGCGTTCGGGCGGCACATGGGTGACCGAAGCCGATGTGCTCAAGGCGTTCAAAGGCCGACTGCGACCCGATGGCTATCTATTCATCCCGATCGTTGGAGGTTCGGGCACGGGAAAGTCCCACCTGGTCCGATGGGTAAAAGCTCAAACGCAGAACGAACCGGATTGGGAAGTCCGGTATCTTCCGAAGAACCGTACCGGCTTACGACGCGCCATTGAGATTGTGATCCGAGGCCTGACCGGTCCGAGAATTGAAGAAGCCCGCGAAGCGCTTGAGGCTGCGCCATCTCACACGGAATCCGACGAGATCTTAGCTGAGCGACTGCTCGATGAGTTGGCGTTGTTGGTAAGTCAGGTCGGTCTTTACGAACCGGAGTCGTCACAAAATCAACGGAACGCACAATTGCGAAAGCGACTGTCCCGTGAGCTGCCAGACCTCCTGCGCGATCCCGTCGTTCGTCGTAAACTGACAGCCGATGGCGCAGTCATCCCGCGACTCGTCGGACTCGCACTTCGAGGCCGCCAGGAAGGCGATGGTCTCGATGATGACGCCACCAACTTCTTGGAATCAGATTTCCCCCTGACTTTCGAAGAGATCGGTAACGCCAGCAAAGGCGCGAGGGATTTGCTGGGGAAATTCGCGACACTGCCCGACTACAAGAATGCAGCCGTCGCGATGATCAACGAAGTTCTGCCCGCGGCTGAGAAACATGTGGCCGTGTCCAACCAGGTCGACTTGGTCGAGGTTTTCCGTGAAGTCCGCCGTGCGTTGCGCAGCGACGAAAAGCAATTGGCGCTGTTTGTGGAGGATCTCACGGTCCTGCATGGGGTGGAACGCGAATTCCTCGACGCTATCGTCGAACCCGTCCATTCCGTCGATGGCGACATGTGTGGCCTACGGATGATATTCGCCGTCACCGAAGGTCACTTCGATGACCTCGACACTGTGCGGACCCGCTGCGATGACGCCTACTGGTTCGATGCCCCGTACGGCGAGGAGGGGGTCGATGAAGACGAGGCACTGTCCTTCGTTGCGCGTTACTTCAACGCCACCCGACTGGACCCCGGTGAGATCGATGCGGCATGGACAAGCCGAAACCGCGACGACGATAATCTATGGCTTCGCAATGCATGCCACGACTGTCTACACCAGGAGCGCTGCCACGACGCGTTCGGCACGAGCCGCGAGGGATACGGCTTGTATCCGCTCGATGCGCCCGCAGTTGGAAGATTCGTGCGTGCCTTGTCAACTGAGCGGTTTGATCCGCGCGACGTCGTTCGCGAAGTCATCAACCGGTTCTTGATCCAAGGCTCACTCGATCTACGCAGCAACGATTTTCCTTCGGCCTCGACACTGGCGGTCTTTGACCAAAACAGCGAGCCGTTGGCGCCTCTCATCGCGGCCCGAGTCAGAGGTCTCCGGCCCTTCGATTACGACCGGGTTAGTAACATCCTCCGATATTGGGCCAGCCCGGACTCCCCGGCCGACGTCAGCGCGGCCATTTTGGAAGCCTTCGGCGTCAATGACTTCGCGGAGGACCTACGGTCCTTACGTTCCTTGCACGACTCTGGCGGCGATCATCGACGCCGCCAGGAGGACACGCGGCGCCGCCCGCCACCACGCGGCGGCATCGAGGATCAACTCAAGTCTGAGCGACGCAAGCCGTTCATCGAACTCACCGCTTGGGCGAACAGCCAACGTGAACTGTCGGCGACGGCGACCAATTACCTCCGGAAACTGGTTCATAAAGTTGTGAGAAACAACCTCGAATTCGGCCCCCTGCCAGTCAATCTCGGCCCAGGCTTCGACGAGTCGCGATTTCGCGACATCGATGTCGTCCTGAACGGCAGCGTGTCCCAGCAGCAATCAGCGGAGACTGCTTTCGTCGTCATCGAACGCAACCAGGTCAACGCCGCAGCACTCCAAGCGCTAATTCTCGCCAGCGAATTCGAGGCTCAGGACTGGCCACAAGCCGCGGTCTACCGTCGGATGCTCGCCTCGGCGGTCGAGGCGTGGACGATGGCAGTCGTCTCCAAGCTCAGCCAGTCCGTCAGCAAATCGACGAAGGCAGCGGTGGAAGGGGCGATCGTCGCTTCAGCGGTCCTAGACGACCTGAACCGCGATTTGTCCCTGACAGATTGCATGTCGGCCATTTTCGCGCGGCCCCGAGCACTCCCCGCCAGGGCGGGTAGATCCGCCAAGTGGACAGCCCTAGTCGCGAGGGCAGCGGAGTTGAAACCCAGACTTCAAAAGCTCATCGAGGCTGAATTCGGCGAAGCGCGCGGCACCGGTGGAGTCCGGATGGTGCAAGCTGACCGTCTTCTACCCTTGGTGAAGGACTTCACCGCGAGTTGGGAGTTGAATACGGACGATTCGGCAAATGCTGCGTTTTTCCGGGCTATCGGGCCCGCTGTCGATGAGGAATGGGCAAACTTGGTGAGGCGTGTCGCCGCGATTCAGCCACTGATTGACCGCGACCGGGCGTGGGAGGACCAAACCGCCAGAGTGTTAGCCACGCTGCGAACATCCCTCCAGGCGGGTCGGCTAATGGACAGCGGCGCAATCGACGAACTGACCAAACTGGCCAGCTACGAGCCATCGCGGGCGCTTCGCGCATTCAACAGCGCTGCCGAGGCAGTGACCAAGAGTATGACGCTGCCGGAAAAGCTCACGCTAGTTGCCAGCGACACCCCCGATCTTGTTGTGGTAGTTCACGACTTCGCTACGAGAGCAGCCAAGGCGATTGACAGTGTCGAGCGCGACCTCGTGTCCCGCCAAACTGAATCAGGGGGCGCTACGGACCTGGAGAAGGCCGCCACGCGCGTCCTTGAGGCAACCAACCGATTCGACGACGCCATTAAGCGGTTGATCCGATGAGCTTGTACGACGGGGCTGTTGACCTCCAGCTGAAACTTGAAGCCGCACAATCAGCCGATTCCGGCATCGAACTCGTAACCAAGGCCGACCACTTGGTTGAGGCGCTCGACACCGCAACCGGTTATCTGACGGGCGTCTCCCGACTGCAGTCGCGTTTGTCGCTGACAGAAGTTCCGACTATCGATGCCAAGGCCAGCGCCGCAGCGCTGAACGCGTTCCGAGCAGGTCTATCACGTTACGGCCCAAAGGCATTCCAACAGCAACCGGCGACCAAACTGATCGACGTTGCCGGGGACCAGCGCACCCGCGCCGCCCGATGGGCCAGTGCACGATGGCGCACCCTCTTCGAGGGATATCAAACGCTAGTCGAGCAGACCCAGCCCGGCCGGCTTGTCGGCGACTCCAGGCAGCGCTTCGCCGCCGAGCGAACAGCCAGAAAGTTGGTCATGCTTCAGCGCCAAGATCCAATTGCCGACGAAGACAAAATAATTGCCGAACTGTGCGACGGTGACGCCAACGTATCGTGGCTCGAGCAGATCAAGTCGTTGGGCGACGATCTGGCTCGCGCACTGCATGCCCTCGAGACCGAACATACGTCACTCACGCCAGAAGTACAGGAGGCCCTAACGTTGGCGGCGTCCGACGATGGGCTACCCCTCGCCTTCCTCACGGCGGGTCTCCTTGAGGCGCTGCGCGCAGCAGGTGTCGACGGTGACCTCGTGGTACGGCGCCGATGAAAGATTCCACTTTGCGCGATGTGCTGAACGGCATCGAGCGTCGGGAATTGCCGCTACTGAGTTGGGGCGTCAGCGACGGTTCGCTGAGCGAACCTGAACTCGAGCGGTTAATCGAGCAGCTCGCACCCGGCGAAGACGTCGACACCGTGATTGACACTTTGCTCGACCGACGCCTTGTATTCGCGACGGGTGTCACCGAGCAACGTTTCCGAAGCCGGATGGCCGAGACTGTTCGCCTGGCTGCGCGACTACGGCAGTGGTTCCACGGCCGACCCTGGGCGTCAGCACCGAATCTCGTATCAGACTTCAGATTCCTCAGTCGCGCTCGAACGGTTCCTCGACGCGATATCGCGGTAGATCAACTGGATTCGACGTTGCGTTCCAGTGGTGCTGTCTGGTCGGATCGCCACCGTGTGATCACGACGTCGCTTCTCGCCGGACGCGATGTTTCAGCGTTTCAGCAGCGCGCGCTGACCCAGCTGTTACAGCCTCGGTTGGGGTCACGCGGGACTGTCATCACTGCCGGGACGGGATCGGGTAAGACGTTGGCCTTCTACCTACCCGCCCTGACCCAGTTAGTGGCCGATCCCCGCCCCGAAGGCGTACCCCGGATCGTCGCTATCTATCCGCGCAACGAATTGTTGCGAGACCAACTGCGCAACCTGCTATCCACGTGCCGCGCCCTCGGGAATTCAGCTCCGAACATTGGCGTGCTCTATGGCGACGTGCCCACAAACCGTGCCAGTGCCGAACGGTCACCATACTCGACGTGGAAGTCTGAACCGGGTGGGCTGGCATGCCCCATCGTCAACTGCCTCGAAGAGGGGTGCGGAGGCCGACTAATCTGGCCTGATTCGTCCGGAACAGCTGAACGGCTCGTCTGTGAAAGATGTGCATCGGTCGTCGGGCCGGAGATGTTGACATTCACCCGTGATCGCCTCAAGGCGTCCCCGCCAGCCGTCCTGTTCACGAGCACCGAAATGGTGAACAGAGAACTGGGCTCGAGGCAATTCCGGCGACTGCTGATCGGCGACGACTCTCGATCACCGGAGTTCGTGCTGCTCGATGAAATCCATACCTATGAAGGGACACACGGCGCGCAGGTGGCGAACCTGTTGCGCAGGTGGCGATCCGAAATGGCTATCCCACCGCACATCGTGGGCTTGTCCGCAACGTTGGCGGATCCGACCGGTTTCTTTGCAGATCTGACCGGCCTGTCGACCTCGCGGCTTACCGTCGTGCAACCGGAACCGTCTGAGCTGACTGACATCGGCCGAGAGTATTTCTTGGCTCTGCGTGGTGACCCGGCATCGCAGACGTCGTTGTTATCGACCACTATTCAGGTATCGATGCTGTTGCGAAGGGTGCTGGATCCTACGACTGACGGGCCGAGCGAAGGTGCTTTCGGATCGAAGCTGTTCGTCTTCGTCGACGACCTCGATGTCACCAATAGGCTTCATGCCCAACTTCTGGACGCCGAAGGGTGGCGGCCTGGCGGTGTCAACCGCAAGCCGAATGGCAGCCTTGCGACCCTTCGTGTCTCAACGGGATCGGACGTGCGGGTGCGCGATGAGGCCGGTCAAGTGTGGCGCATTGCAGAGGACCTCGGAACGCTGGATCGACCGGTCCGCGTCGCACGGACGACATCTCGCGATACCGGGGTTGACGCGAGTGCCGATGTGGTCGTAGCGACCGCATCCCTGGAAGTCGGCTTCGACGATCCCGCGGTCGGCGCGGTTATCCAGCACAAGGCACCTCGTGATCCGGCGTCGTTCATCCAGCGTCGAGGACGCGCCGGCCGAAACCCCACCATGCGGCCGTGGACGGTCGTCGTGATGTCGGACTTCGGCCGCGACCGTCTGGCATTTCAATCCTACGAAGCACTTTTCGATCCTTGCGTGCCACGCGTCGCGCTGCCACTGCGCAACAGAAGCGTTCTGAAAATGCAGGCAACCTGGTGGCTGCTGGACCGCCTTTCCCGATCAGGGCCCGGCACCTCACTGGCCGACGTGATCCAAAAACCCTGGGGGCAGTCTCGAGATACGCAACGGGAGCACGCCAGGCGGCTCGTCAAGCACGTTCGTGAACAGCTCAACGTCAATGCGGTTGAGCGCATGGGAGAGCAACTGCAACGGGCCCTTTGCTTATCCGACGAGGACCTGCGAGCTGTGCTATGGGACAGTCCCCGGGGACTCATCCCATCTGTGCTGCCCACGCTCATTCGCGCCCTGGAGGTGGCGGCATCCGATCTCGAACTGAGCGATCGCGACTGGCCGCGGCCACTCGCGGATTTTCTTCCAGCCGCTTTGTTTTCGCCGCTCCAGACGCCCGAGATCGAAATCATGAGGCCAGCGCAGCGTCACGAACCGGAGATGGAACCAGTTTCTCAAGGACTGCGTCAGTTCGCACCCGGCCGTGTGAGCTATCGATACGCCCAGCGGGGCAAGGCCGACCGACTGTGGGTCTCCCCGCCGTCTCCGGAGGAACCCAGCCTCCAGTTGCATGAGTTCTGCGAACAATACGCCGAGTTGGAGCCCCCGCCCGGGCACGAGGCGGTGCCATGTGTCCAACCCCGGGCACTTAAGCTCACTATGCCGGCGCCTACCGTGCCGGACTCCTCTTATGGTCGCTGGATCTGGGATGTGGCCTTCCGGCATGTCGGCGAGCCCGTCGTACTAGACATGCCCGCCGGAAGCCCATGGGCATCAGTCGTCTCCGATTTCCGCGCATTCACTCACCGGCATCGCTGTGCTCGAACAGTCTGGCGCTACGCCGGTGAGTTCGAAGTCGAACGGAACTCCGGCGATGGACCGCCGATTACCCAGCATTCGGTCACCCTCCATAGTCATGCCGTCAACGTCGGATTCATCATGGACGTCGACAGTCTTGCGCTTACCGTGAGACCAGCGGACATCGTCTCGCCCAGTGCGTCGCTGCTGCAGTCTCTGCGCGTCGCACGCATGGAATTCCTCATCCGCAACGGCCCGCACCTTAGTGAACTCGTTCCGTCACGATTCACCCGCGAATGGTTGCACCAAGTCTTGCTGTCGGTACTGATTGTGCACAGTCAATCCGGTTCTCTCGAGCAGACCTTGAGCCAGCTAAGCGATGATCGTCTGCGCACATTAATGCTCGATGCGGCGCGAGAAGTATTCGGAGTATTGGCACTTGGTGATCCCGACGGTGAATGCGATCACGCGGACGACGCGGGATTGATCGCCGATATCTCCGCGGCCCTGGCAGTGCCGGGTGTCTTCGCAGAGTTGCGCTCGGCTGCGAAGGCGTTGTGGGCTGATCCGGACGAGGACTGGCGGGCGTGGATCCACGAGAGGTATTTGACCACCCTTGCATCAGCAATCGTCGAGGCAGTCCAAAGCTTGTGTCCCGAAGTGGACGCTACCGATTTGCGCATCGATCTGTCCGTAGGCCCGGGATCTGACCAGCACGTAGCCCAGGTCGACATCAGCGAGGACCAACCCGGCGGTTTGGGTGTCATCGAAGCCTTGGTGGACGGGTACGTTGAGGACCCCCGCCGATTCTGGGCACTCGTCGAAACGGCTTTGGGCCAGTGCGATGGCGAGCGGGTCGACGAGAACATGCGCAGATTCTTGGGAGTGTCGAGCAGTTCGCCCATCGCCGACCATATCGAGCAAATCCGGTCCGCTGACAATCTCGCGGGTCTTACCGAAGCCTGGCAGCGGCTCCGTGTCGCGCTGTTCGAGGCCGGACTTGCGTGCGATCACGCCATGGTTTCTGCCCTGTCGACCCGACTTCTTCGACCCGGAAGTAGTCGGGCGCTCGAAATTCTGGTGGCCGAGTTGATCCGCCGCTGGGACGACATGGAATCGCAACTGGGTGTCGATATCGAATTGCGGGTATTCGCCTACGTTGCCGCATCCGATCCTGATATCCGCAGAAGAATTCAGGCAGTCGCCTTCGGCCAAGCCGCCCAACCAGGT
The DNA here is from genome assembly GCF_001666915.1 of Mycobacterium sp. E3339. Classification (NCBI taxonomy): domain Bacteria; kingdom Bacillati; phylum Actinomycetota; class Actinomycetes; order Mycobacteriales; family Mycobacteriaceae; genus Mycobacterium; species Mycobacterium sp. E3339. Next base: position 25,127 of record NZ_LZIZ01000124.1, read on the forward strand.
TGGGAGATCGGCCAGATCATCGGCCTGCTGTGGTCGCGCGGATATCGTGTCAGATCCTATGCCTTGCAAGCCTACTCCCCGTTTCGGGGCTACGAACCCACCGATCGACTTCTGTTCGCCCATGTGATCTGCCCTCCCGAAACGGCCGTAGATGTCACCGATCCCCACTGGCGACAACAGGTGGACGATCGACTGCGGAAGGTTGCCGCGACGACCGTTCGTGTTCCCACCAGTGCATCCGGCGCGGAGGTGATACGACAGTTGCTGATCGAACCGACGAGCGTGGACGTCCTGGAGTTTCACCCCCGCGTCGTCGGGGTGTCGCGATCGTTAAACGGCGTGGATATCCACATTGAGATACGCGAGGCGCAGCAGTGAAGTCGCGGAGTTTGCGAACCTCGGCGCTGTCGTCTCACGAGGAGCTCGCCGACGCGCTCCAGGGGCTGTTTGTGGCTGAGTTACTCCACCCCAGCACTCCGATATGGATTGTGACACCGTGGATTTCTGATGTAGTTGTCATCGACAACCGCAGTGGTTTGTTCACCGGCCTGCTGCCTGATTTGCCGCGGCGCGCGATCAGGCTTATCGAGGTCGTGATAAGCCTGCTTCAGCGGGGCGGCACAGTGGTTATCGCCTGCAGGCCAGATGACCATAACCGATCATTTGTGGGCCAACTCCACCATCGGGCGTCGGCCGATGGTGAATCCCATGAACGGCTTTCCTGCCGGTACGCCAGCGAATTGCACGAAAAGGGCATTCTTTCCGGCGAGGTGCTAGTCAGTGGGTCCATGAACCTGACGTACAACGGCATTCGTCGACTCGAAGAGTCGATCGTGATCACAAACGACAACGACACAGTCGCTCGAACGCGTCACGCTTACGAAGATCGTTGGGGCGTAGCGTGACTGCTTTAACGGAGAGGTTCTTCTCCAAGCCCAACGAGATCGTCCCCGCACGCCTTCAGGGTGAACTCGCCAGTCTGCTCGACACATTGCGAACCAGGTTGGACCGCCTCAACCAGAGGACGCTGCTTCCCGCGAAAGTGTCAGGCACGACGCGCTGGTACGGAATCGCCCGGTCACATCGCGACGGGCGACTCCTGCGCGAGGAAGTCCGCTGCTGTCTTGGCCGCCCACTGACCAACGGTTTGGTAGATGTGTCGCGAACATCCCTAGACGCGACGGATCAGGCTGCGCTGCAACTTGTTCCGCAGGGGTCGGTGATCCGCGTCGATGTCACGCCAGGGTGGGTCGAACCCGTGCGGCGCAACATCGATACGTTGACTGCCGTCTGGGCGCTCGAGCCCGACCGCGCGGTCGATCGACCCCGGCCGGTCGGCCGGGTCCTTCGGCAATTTTACGAGAGTCTGGCGGCCAACGACCGCTCCGAGGCGCAAGCGGCTCTCGACGAACTACGCGGACGCGCGCTGTTAAGCGCGACAAATCTGCGGTTTCTTCGGGTCGAGATGCTGAGCGCACTTGGCACACCTTTGGAATTGCGCGACGATCCCGCACTGAAGAATATCTCGCTGCTGGCACGCCCACGGGCGGTCACAGAAAGTATCGCCGAAGCGGCCCACGCGCTAGTGGTGGCGCCGGCGCTCGAGTCCGCAACGGAAGCCAGCTTGCGCGAGGCCGCCGAACGACTGGATATCGCCTGGCCGGATCTGGTGACCCACAGCTATCAAGTGACTGATACGGCGACAGCCCACTGTTATGCGCTGGGACAGTTGCTCTATGACCGTCCCCATGAGCAGAACTTACGGGAACTGTCGGATCGCTATCCAAACGACGCTGTCATCACTGGCGCGCTGGCGGCGATTACCGCCTCGCAGCGGCCTCCGCCGACGCCGGCGACTGCGCTCAACCTTTACCATCAGGGCGACTATGTCGCGGCGCTTAACGTCGCGAGCGCACAGGAACCGACCCGCTCGGACGCCTCCCTTGCCCTTGCGGCAGCCGTCAATCTACGAGACCCAGTTGCCGCAACGCGTGCGCTGGCCGTCGTCGACAACTTAAGTGCCGCCGACCGTTCAGGCCTGCTCGCGAACGCCGTCGAACGCAGCTTCATCGAGGTCCTTCAATCCTTGACCGCCGAACACCGGGTACCAACAGACTGGCTGGACTGGCTTAACGGTGATTGGCCTGATCGACCGGATCTGCTGGCTGAGTGGTCAGGCGGATGGCCTCGCGGACCCGATTACCTCGCCGCAGCAGACGAACTCGCGGAGACCCTCATTGATGCGCTCCATGACTCGCGTCGTCCGCGGGTACGAAACGGCATCGCGCTGTTCGTTGAGTGGCTCACCGACGGCGGGATTCCACCGTCAGCTTCCGGGCTTGCAACGACCGTCTTCGACATCATGCTCTCGAGTGAGCCCGGAAAAACCGAGCGTCAGGCAGCACTCACGTTGCTTGAGGCGATACTCGCTGCTGGCTGTACATCGCTGGAATACGGCGAGATCGTCGATTCCGTTGCCAGCCAGCTTTCGCTCCTCGGTCCCAGGGACGCACCTTGGCTAACGCAAGTGGTAGACCTGCTCTTGTTGTACGCCTGCCCCGACCCCGAACAGCGCGCGACGGTAATAGCCCAAGCAGCAGGAGTAGCACAGGCATGGACAGATCGAATCGATAGTAGTGACGCCTCCGTGCTCCGCCTTCTCTTCCACTCTGCGAACATTGAGTTCGCACTCCCCAATGAGCACAATGCATCTGACCGGGTTGTCCGGCCATTCAGGTCTGTCGGCATCTATTCGTTGATGGAAAGCGCGATTCAAGTCGTTACCTCCTGGGTCCAGCAACGGTGGCCTGACGTGAAGGTTCGAGCATCATCGGAAGCGGACAACAGTAAACTTCTCGCTTCCCTCGTGCGAAGCGTCGACGTCATGCTCGTACAGACCAGTCACGCCAAGCACGCAGCGACTGGAGCGATCGAGGTGGCTATCAATGACCCGAGTCGACTGGTGCTGGTTCATGGCCGCGGAGCTTCATCGCTTATGCGGGCCCTGCTTGATTGGGCTGAAGCAAGCTCCAACTGAGGCGGAGGGTCTTAACGCAATGCTCGAACAAAACAATTGGTCAGGAGTTTGATGTCGTTGGGCGTATTCTGCAGACCATTCCAGCGCCGCTGGTCATCGGGCCCAAGGTCCCACGTTCCGTTGGTCCACGCGGTCACCTCGCACAGTGCGCTCAGGCTTCGGTCGAGTTCTATGTCAGGCAGCGCGTCCGCATCGTGACCCTCAGTTAGCGCGTCCATCACATAGCCAAGAGCTTGGATGCCTACGCCATGTGTTAGCCGAGACTTACGGGGAATGAGTTTCCACTCGACGGGCCAGGTGCTTTCGACGAGATTCCAGAATATCTTCAGATGCAGGAGCATCTGTTCGACGTCGCCAGAGCCATCCGCAGGGTTGCGATACTGATAAAGCGCGCCGTCGTACAGACTGTTCTCAATCATCTTCAGGACGCTGTTGTCTTTTATATAGCCTTCGGGCGAGGTTGGTGTCGCGATCGCACCGCGGAATGGGCTGTCGTCGTCAAGGTTTAGTCTTGTCATGAGTTGAGCTGGGAGCTGGCGGCGCGCGTACTTCGGCGGCAAGTATCCGCTCGTTTCTGGCAATAATTCGTGGATCAGCCCCTTCGGCAGGGGTTTGGTGTTGTTAACCAGGATGAACTGCGAGCGTTGCTCGTCGGGATCCGAAGCAATGAAAGCTACTGCAGCAACGGGGAATTCAGCCACCTCGGCGTCGCGGATTGCGGCGACCCGTTGTTGGCCATCGACTAGCAGAGCTGGCTTGTCGGTGTCCTCGACTGTTTCGTCAACCGGGATGATCAACTCGCCCATTGTCGAATATTCGACTGTATGGCGTCGTCGCTTGGCTTCGAATCGTACCCGCGAATCAAAAGCGAGCACAACTGCATTCGGCAGCAACGCATCGGGAGACTCGATGTAGCGGCGTATCGACCGGATGTGGTTGAGAACCTCTGGACGTTGGTAGCCCGCGAGGCCGCCACTGTCTGATCGCCGAACGCGCGAGACCGCAGTGAAGTCAAGGAGGTGCTTGCCGTCGATGCCGAAACAATAGATTCTGCGGTCGCCCTGTCGTATCTCCAGTGCCGGCACTCGGATTTCATACCTGTCAGCCACTTTTGATCCTTCCTCGACGCGCGGGCTCAATCGATGTCAACTGCTTCATCTTCTCCGCCAGCACCGACAGATTGTGGAAGCCGCGCCGCTTGTTCCGCTCACTACCGCGGAAGATCGCGATTTCGATGCCATGCTTGGCGCAGAGGCCGCACGGGCACTCGCGCCACGGAGCGCGCATGAGCATGCGACGGTACTGATCGCCGTAGTCGCCTTTCAAGCCGACAATCCGTCCGTAATCCAGTACGGAGGCTAAGGCGTCATCGACGCCGCACGCTCCCGAGTCGAACGCGCGAAGTCTTCGGAGACTTAGTCGTTCGGCCTCGATTGCGCGTCGCTGCGAGACGGCCCCAGAGAGGATCGCTTTCTTGAGCGCAACGTTGCCGTCAACCTGTGGGACGCGGATGGCTGCGTATCGATCGTCGGCGGTGTGGTAGTTATCCCGATCGTCCATGAAAGATTGCCTGAACGATGAGGTGCTATCAAAGCTTGTCACGCCCAATCTGCTGAATTCTGCGATAGATTCGGTGCGGGTGATGCCCAGCAGATGGAGTTTGGTCTCTGCGTGGCGGACAGTTGCGATCTCTTCTAGACACGCGAGTATGTCGGGGGTCTTCAAAGCAACCATGCCACCCAAGGCGATTCGTTGATAGCCCATGCCCTGAAGTTCTCGCACGCTGTCGGCAAAACTAACAGGGTCCCAGCCTTGCGCCGCCCCGACGGGTTCGAAGCTCACGCGTTGGTCTACGACAGCCGATAAGAATTTTTCGGCATATGTAAGTGAGATGCGCCGCCTATCAACCCATTCCGGAGGGGGATCGCCGGCGCCTGGACGACGGTAGCCAAGTATCACGTGATCGATGCTTACTCCTGCATCGAAGCCACATTGCCCGTAGAAGTCTAGGACCTCATTCACTGAGTAAGGTGGTTCTGCCTCATTAACGTAAGTGAATGCGCCACAGTCTCCGAGCGTGTCGATGGTTGGAGGCAGGCGGAAGAAGCCCCGTACGCCGAGTCGGTACAGGCGCTGCCGCTGCGGCATCGAGTACTTGCCCACTTCTCTAGCCGAACCGTCTACGACAGCCTTCGACACAAGAAGGCCGTCATATGGGCGCTTGGCTAGGACCTCGTGCGCGTAGAGGTCATCGCGTTGGCGGACACGGAGAGGGTGGTACTCGTCGTGGATGAAGTCGTAGGAAGGGCTGACTTGGTCCTGACTGTCGGGAAAGTAAAACTTCATGCTTGTTCCTTGCGCGCAGCTACGTACGCTCGGGCAAGATAGTTCGACAGCGCTGATATGTGCTTAGAAACGTTCTGCAATTCGTTCCAGGGTAAGCCGAGCTCGGTCCACGTTCCGCTTGTCCATCGACAATGATTGGCGATACGTGAAAGTTCTCGGCGAGTAGCTTCGTCGGCGCCAGGCCTATTCACGTCGATGTGCACCATGACCCGGTCCATGAGTCGACCCATCGCCCTGATCCCGACGCCGCCCATTAGTTTCGACTTTGACGCGGACTCACCCCACGCGTCAGGAAAGATGTCCCTGACGGCACACCAATACGTCAACAGGACGCGCCTGATGCCTTCCGTGTCGGTCGATCCCGTTGCCATGTTCCGGTACGGAAATAGGACACCCGAAGGGGATTCGAGAGACTCGCGTAGTGCCTCGACCAGGCTGGTGTCGGTTACCACCGCATGGCGGCGCTCATCGGCCTCGGTTGAGGGACGTTTGATGAGACCGAAGAACGGTGACTCAGGGTCCTGGTTGAGCATTTCGACCAGGGCCGACGGCATCTTGCGCTGCGACAATCGTGGCGAGGGTGCCGAAATAACCTCGGGCAGCAACTCGGTGACGAGGTTAGCGGGAAGCGGCGCAACGGTGTTGACTCGCAGGAATTGATCTCGCTGCAGCTCCAACGTGGGAGCAACGAAGCCCGCTACCGGTACGGGTATCCGGCCGTTTTTCGTCTGAGCCAGTGCAAGGCTTCGTTGTTGACCGTCCACAATCCAGGCTGGCCGCGGTGCCGTGTCGTCGGAGGGAATCGGGATCTCTAGCGTGCCGGCTGTCGCAAGACCGTCCGTCGTGCCAGGCCCTCGACTGGAACGGAAGCGAACCGTATCGGGAAGAGCAAGGATCAACCCATTTGGAAACAGAACTTCACCTGAGTTCAGATAATCGAGGATCTGCTTGACGTGGTTCCGTCGTTCTGGCCGCTGATAGCCAATCAACTTGCCCGCCGCATCACGGGAGATGCGTGCGACATCCGCGACCGCGCTGACCTCCTCGGCCGCCAACGTAAATAGATAGAGGGGGATTGTCGGGTTCTGCTCTATGCGCAAAGCGCGGCGCTCGAGGAATTTTTCATCGTTCGCAGTCACGGCGAACCTACAGCTTCACGAAAAAGTTGGCCGAACCTCTTTTGCTCACAGGCGATGCCGGCGTCACGTACTTGCCGCAAAGCCCGGGTTGCCGACAACCCCTGCTCTGCACCTATCAACTTCCGGATCAGACTTGAGAGTTGTGCATCGGTCATCGGGGCCCGTTCGTAGCGTTCTATGTATGACACGGAGCGCTTCCACTCAGACCACGCTCTCTCGTCGTCGACGGTATGAAGGGCTGTGTTTGACCGTTGGGATAACCATGCTCTGGCCATCCGGATGCTCAGGCTTGACCTGGTTCCGCCGAGTTCGCGCCTGAGCGACGTATCCGCCGCCAGCCTAGGTAGCCCCGGAATGTTCCGCGCCCCTCCGATCAGAAGGAGGTCACCACCGCGAGCTGCGAGAGCACTGAGGTCATCTTCCATTGCCCGTGCGTAGCTTTCTGACAGCACGAGCAATATGCGTCTGTCTACAGTTTCGGGCAATTTGTGCGCCGCCTTGAACATGGCGAGTCGTCTCCACCAGTCGCGTGTCTCAGCTTGCCCTGAGCCCACCGAATCTGGATGGCCACCGGCGAAGGTTGCTGCGTATGCGGGTCCGCGGGTATTGACATCGCGTAGGCCCAGACCTGCCGATGCAACAAGCAATCTGACATCGTTTCCGGCTTTTGCTACATCGCTCACTAGGCCGCGCACTTGTTGCCACGCTTCACCCTGGTAGAGATCGAACAGCCTTGCCGTCGCGTGAGCGCCTTCGACGCGCCGATGCCACAGTTTGAAGCGCGACGTGGGGTCTCCTGCGGGGAGCGACCGGAGTCGGAGGCGGGCAGCAGGGACCTGCGATTTTCGATCCGTGCAGTTCACCACGATCGTCAGTTTCTCCAAGGGGCGCCACCTCTGATCCAAAAACTACAGGCGAGTTGTGTCGGCTATCCGGTGTAGTTTCGAGCTACTATAACCGCACCCACCCACAGGAGAAGACCATGAACACACCTGCGGTAGTCCTTCTAAGTGGCGGTCTCGACTCAACGACAGTGTTAGCGCTCGCCAAGGATCGTGGGTACGTTCCGTACGCGCTGTCCTTTAGGTACGGCCAACGGCATGCGATTGAGCTGGCCTCTGCACGCCGCGTTGCGCAAGCACAAGGCGTCGCGCGGCACGTTGTTGCAGACATCGATCTGCGGGTGTTTGGGGGTTCGGCTCTGACGTCCGACGTCGCGGTTCCGAAGCACGATACGGTCGATGCACTAACAGATGAGATTCCATCCACATACGTGCCGGCGCGGAACACGATCTTCTTGTCTTTCGCGCTCGCGTACGCCGAGACTGTCGGCGCTCGGGACATATTTATAGGCGTGAACGCTCTCGATTACTCCGGCTACCCTGACTGTCGCCTCGAGTACATAGCGGCCTTTCAGACGATGGCGAACCTCGCGACCAAGGCCGGTGTCAGTGGAAGTTCCGTAACGATTCATACACCGCTGATTGAGATGACAAAGGCTGAGATCGTGAGAACAGGCCTCGGTCTAGGTGTGGACTACAGTCTCACTTCATCGTGTTACGACCCAGACGTCGAAGGTAAGCCCTGCGGCCGGTGCGACTCATGCCTGTTGCGCCGCAAGGGTTTTGCGGAAGCCGGCGAGGTGGATCCTCTTACGTACCAGGCGGCCTGACAGTGCCCTATAACGTTAAGGAGATCTTCTACACCCTCCAGGGCGAGGGACATCACACGGGAAGGCCCGCCGTGTTCCTTCGGTTCGCGTCCTGCAACTTGTGGACGGGCCGTGAATCGGACCGCACCAGGGCCATCTGCAAGTTCTGCGATACGGACTTCGTCGGTACCGACGGGCAGGGCGGGGGCCGCTTTCGAGATGCAACTCAACTTGCAAATGCTGTCGAAGGTCAATGGCCCGAGGTTTCCTGGGACCGACGCATGGTTGTCTGCACGGGTGGTGAACCGCTCCTGCAACTGGACGAGGTGCTCGTAGACGCACTCCATGACCGGGGGTTCTATGTAGCTATCGAGACCAACGGAACTCGAAGTGCCCCTGACGGAATCGACTGGATCTGCGTCAGCCCGAAGGTCGGTGCGCCCCTCGTGCAGACCTCGGGCGACGAACTAAAGCTGGTATTCCCTCAGGATGGTGGGGGCCCCGAGCAGTACGAGAACCTCGACTTCCAGTCATTCCGATTGTCGCCAATGGACGGGCCTGCTCTGCGTGAAAACACCGCGTCTGCGGTCGAATACTGCCTCAAGCGCCCTAGGTGGCAGCTGAATTTGCAAACTCACAAGTATCTAGGAATACCATGACGCAAACGGCAGAGATCTACTGGGAGTTCACGTTTGAGGCGGCCCACAGGCTTCCCAATGTTCCAGTTGACCACAAGTGCTCACGCTTACACGGGCATTCCTACCGTGCGCGCGTTCACGTCGAAGGTCCCATCGACCCGCGATCGGGTTGGATCGTCGACTTTGGGGTCATCAAGGATGCGTGCAAACCGGTCATTGCACAACTCGATCACTACTATCTCAACGAGATCACTGGTTTGGAAAATCCAACCAGCGAGAACCTAGTCATGTGGATCTGGCGTGAACTGGCAGCTTCCCTTCCGATGATGTCGGCGGTGAGCGTCTCGGAAACGTGCACTTCGGGCTGCATGTATCGCGGTCCTGGAGGCGGGCCTCAATGACAGCAATGCCCGACATCCAAGGGGAGATCGACCTTCGAGGAATCGAGATCGATGAAGTGGGCATTGCGGGTTTTCGTCAGCCCATACGGTTCGACGACGATGTTCTCAGCCAAGCGGGAATCGCCGATTTTGAAGTGACAGTGCGGCTTCCGGCGAATCGCCGTGGCACCCACATGAGTCGGATGGCTCAGGCCATCCAGAGCAGCTTGAATATAGTCAACCCTCAAGCATTCCCGTCCGTGCTCAAGGCCTTGGTTGATTTACTAGAAGTCGATGGCGCGACCATCGTCATGGCCATGCCACTCGCCACTGAGGTGACCGCCCCGGTGAGCGGTGAGACCGGCTGGCAAGTTCACGAAATGCGCATGACTAGCAATCTAAGCCCTGAATCTTTCAAGCTCGCAGTCGAAGTCGCAACCGATGTCACAACCTTATGCCCATGTAGCAAAGCGATCAGCGACTACGGCGCACACAATCAAAGATGCCGCGTTTCGTTGACGACATTCGGAGACGGCGACACGCCGTACCCGCTGAGCGTTGCATCCATGATCGACATGATCCGATCGACATGCTCGTGCCCGGTGTTTCCTGTAGTGAAGCGTTCGGATGAGCGGGCGCTCACTATGACCGCCTACGGGAACCCGATGTTCGCAGAAGATTTGGTTCGTGACTTGTCGCTCGCGTGTCGAGCCCATGGCGTCGCTCACAAGGTACAAGTACGGACATTGGAAAGCATCCATAGCCACGACGCCGTCGCAAGTGTTACATGGAACGCTGAGTAACTTGCAGTAGGTTGCTCAAGCCTTCGGCCTTGCAAGGGCGGCAACTGGCCGGAGCACCCTCCAGCAGGCTTGCGCTCCGTGGGGAATTAGCAAAACCCCGGTTGCGCTGACTCAGGCACGCCGCGAATCATGCGCTCTCGATTGGAAGCGTGACGGCCGCCGTCGGATGTTCGGGACAGACTGTACGCCAGTCACAGGCGACGCACGTGGCGTTGTCGGTAGCGTTCGTCGGCCATTCGGCGCGAATGTGCGGTGACGTGCGTTCCTTCGCGCGCGCTATCTCGATCTTGAGGACCTCGTTATCGAAGTGGCGGGCCGAGGCTTCTTGAGATTCGTCCGTAACGGCCACGACTCGAAGTGCCCTCTGCAAGCGAAAATTGAATGAAAGATCTGGTACGGTCCCGCGTTTGGCGCTAAGCAGGAATCGTGCGTCGTTGGTTCCCTCGACGGGGACGACGTCGGTCCACCCATGCCGAATCTCGCGCTGCAGCTCTTGAATATCTGTTGCGGACGGACGCAACTCGTTGAGGAAGACCAGTACTCCAGCTCTGACTGTCTTTGCATCGGGCTGCAGCGATCGCAACTGGGCATAGGTCTGCAACTGCCATTCGTAGATGCTCCAAAAATCGGGGGCGTGAGGCCGCGTCCTGGTGGGTGGTCGCCGCATACCCTTGTAGTCAACGATCACTTCGAATTCGGACGGCAGCGGCGGTTGCAGGGCGGCCGTGATTGCGGACACGATGCGATTAGCTTTGTATTTTGCCTCGTCTAGTTGGACTCTGGTGATCACGTCGACAACTCCCGCCATCTCGTAGCGGTCAGATTCGCGGCGCGGAAGGGATTTGGGCCAACGCGCGAACGGCATACTTCGCGTACCGTTTAGTGGGATCTCGGCCTGGCTGATGATCGGGAAAAGTTCAGGACCGAGTCGTCGGACAGCAATTTTTGCCCGTTCCTTACCGATCGATTCCAGATTTCGGTTTCGGGGCCGAAGACCGCTGGCCTCTAGTCGCCGCGCGATCAAGTCAAGGATGTCGGCAAGCTCCGCATCGTCGACGATGGCGCCGTCATCACACGCACGATACCGCCTGAATGCTTCTTCTAGTACGCCATGGATAAATTGCCCGAACCACATTTGCGCGGGGCGTGTAGCCGGCAGTCGGCCGAGTCCGCCATAGCGGTACTGCAGCCCACATCGCATGAAACTCAACAGATCACCCGTCAAACTGTAAGAGGGAATCGTGTAAGGGGGCTTACGAACACTGAGTTCCACGACGGTTTTTCCCTAAATCTCAATGAACGGTGGCTTTTTCACCCAAACAGCCTTACCGTCGCGCCGCCAGCCCATCGCTACGTTGGGGATGTTCGCGTCGGGTCGAGCGGAGTTCAGCGCCACGAGTAGCAGCACATCACGGGCACGACTGAATGCAACGAAGTACTGTCGGTAAAGATCATCGAACGCGCGATCAACATCGTCGCGTTGCGGCACCCCGAGCGGGGTATATGACCGGAAGTGGTCTTCCATCACTTGCGCAGCGGTCGGTCCGATCGGATACCGCTTGAATCGGTTGCTGTGGTGATTGCTTTTGAACGAGGAACCGATGTCGACGATTGCCAGTGGGAACTCCAGGCCTTTTGCCTGATGGATTGACAATACCGGCAACCGGTCTCGCGGAAAGTCTTCGATCAGGTCTTCGTTGACGTCGACGCTGCCGGCAGCCAGGGGACCAAGGAAGTGTTGCAGCAAATCGCGCACGCTGCGGTCGCCAAGGTTCAACCCTTTGGCGTCCCGTTCCCCGTTGGGGTCAGTGATGACCCGGCCCCGGAACGAACTGACTTGCTCACATGCCGAGAGTTGGCGAGCGAAGGCCTCCAGGTACACCTGCCCCTCGGCGTCGTCATGAAATTCGGGAAGAAAAGCAGAGAGGGAGTAGAGCAGTTCGAGCACCGAGACGCGTTCTGGAAAGCCACCCCTACTAGCCCAGCCTTTGATGAAGTTACGTGGGAGCTTCTTATTGAGCGCTGGGTAGTCATTGGCACTAAGCCGCCAGGTCTGGAAGGTGGACCGCGTCTGGGGCGGCAAGAAGATCGCTGCTTCGATTCGCGCATCGGGATCAAGGCAAGAGAGCAGACCGCCGCCCAGCGCTGCAACAGCTGGGATGTCTTGCAGTTCCTGTCCGCGCGGGTTGAACACTTTTATGTCAGGGAGGAGCGCCCGCCGCAGCAACCCGGGAAGCGCCGGTGTGGTACCGCGGTGTTCTCGTGGGCTGCCGCATAGCAGCGCTGCATCACCGATATCACCTTCACGGCGTTGACAACGGATCGTCACACCGCTGTCAAGATTGAAGCCGTCGCCGCGAAACACCTGACGCAGCATGCGCGCGAGCGATTGAGCGAGCTCTTCGGCTGTGTCGCGGAACATCGCCATGACGGGCGGCCCTTCTGGGGCATTGGCGCGCGGCGTGAGCGGGGGCTTGTTTGATGCTCGCACTTGTTGATAACCAGGGTCTAGGCGAGCGTACTTATCCACGAACCTAACAATTTGCTGGGTAGATCGGTAATTCGTCTGCAGATAGACGGGTTTGGGGGCCCAGCCCACCGCGGCGGCGCGCTCGGGAAAGCCGCTGAATAGTTCAACAGTCGCTCCGCGAAAGCGGTACAAGCTCTGATCATCGTCGCCGACGACGGTGAGCGCCCCCGCACAGGCACGACCCAACTGAAAGTAAATCTGCTCTTGCAACAGGTTGGTGTCTTGATACTCGTCAACAAGTAAAGCGCGGATGCGGCCGACGAATGTAGATAATTGTCCGTTCCGCAGTCGGGTGAAGGCCTCCTCCTCCAGGCGCGCGTAATCCATCATTAGGCGCTTATCAAGTTCTTCGCGATAAGAGGTGACCGCCTCGATCAGCTTCTGACGCTTGTATTTTTCGTCGGGATCGCGCTCTTGCTGGTACCGCGCGGTGTCGACTTGGTCGTGAATCAGTCGGTCTGCCACCGCTGCCAGCACTTCAGTTTTCCGTCCGACGTTCCATCCAAATTTGCTCGCACGCGCATCCAGGTACATAAGTAGGTCGTCGAACCGTCGGCTGCGGAACCTTCCGTCTTCAAAGAGGCCGTTACGTAGCAGCAAGGTGCCGGCCACGAACTCGTCGACGACGATAGGGGGTTGGGTGCCTGGGTCGCGGTAGCGCATGAGCATGTCTTCGCACAGACTGTCGATGGTGCCGGTGATTATTTGGTTAACATCCACTGCCTCAACGGCTTTCCGCTTCTTCTTACTAAGGCGCTTGTCGGCGGCGAGGTGAGAGGTCATGCGGAATCCCCAGTCGAGAACTCGAGACCGCAGTTCAGCCGCTGCTTTGTTAGTGAAGGTGGTTGCAACAATGCCGTCCGGTGGGACGTCATCGACAAGGACTAGTTTCAGAAGGCGCGCTGCTAGGCACGCTGTCTTACCCGTTCCCGGTCCTGCGACCACGTACAGGGTTGCGTCCGGACTGGCCGTGATCGCTTCGTACTTTTCCTTGTCCGGAAGGAATCCGAGGGCTTCCGCGTGGCAACCAAAAAACTCTTTCATTGTGATCACGCGGCGGCCTCCTCTTCCTGCAAATCCCGGTTGGGCCGTGCAGGCCCTGCAGGAAATGCATTATGTTGCCCGCCCTGACTAGCGAATATCTCCGAGCCCCGTCCGGTGCATGCGACGACGTGGCAGGTATCGCAACCCGCCTCCACACCGGCCTTATCGAGCAGTTGGCAGCTCGCGTACTTGTCGCAGGTAACGCTCACGAGCAACTTCACCGCACCCTTCCGCACTCTGACGCGGCCAGTATCCGCCCAAACATGGCGCTGCGCAGACGTTTGCCCAACACGATTTGTATCTATGCCGAGTGGGGTCTGAGTGCTCCTAATTCTGGACCGGACGCGTCAAGACTCAGTTGTGAAGTCATCCCCCGCCTCGCGTACCGCGACGCCTGCTCTTGGAGCACCTCAGCACCAACCTGCCGGAAACGTCTTTGGTGGACGCCGGTGTCAGCGATGGGCCGCGACATCACGCCCAAGGCGGACATTGCGAATGCCAGCCACACTTACCTCCGCGGGCTCGTCCTCTATCCCTTTGACCGTGGTCAACCGACGGATTTGGGTGTGGTGGATGCGGCTCCGACTAGCTGGCCGATATTCTCGGTGAACCGACGATTGGGGGAGGCCCAATGGCTTTAATCAGCGAATTTCAGCACGTTGGCTCAGACAGGAACGCGGTGCACAAACCAGTCTTGTGTGGCTGGCGAAGCTTCACCGTCGACGGCCAGACCTTTCTTCAACTCGATACATACGGGTCTGACGAACGACAGATACCCAACAAGGTCTCGCAGTCGATTCAGCTCGGCCGAGATGGTGCCGCCACCCTGCTGAAGCTGATCCAAGACACGTTTGGTGGGCTCTAGACACTGGCCGATCTACGTCATGTCCTGCGGACGCAGAAGCGGACAGACAACGGGATAACCCCAGCTAGCCGGGCGCGAGGGCAAGGCCGGATCAACGAAGGGGCGAGACCGTCATCTATGTAAAAGATTTGCGCCCCGTCGGGCGCGGGGTTAATCGCCCGGAACACGTAGTGGTAGCCGGCGATGGTCGGGTATTTGCCTCCGACAAGGCCTCCGCTGTCGCGGAACTCGTTGATGGGAACACCGTTCGGCGTATAGGCAAGGCCGGTGGCGAGCCGAACGGGATCGCCTTCGACCGCAACGGCCATTTTCTCATCGCCAACTGGGGCTTGGGCGTCCTGCTGGACCTCGACCCGGTGACCGGCGTGGTCACGGAGGTCCTAAGCGGACAACTCAACGGACGCCCGCTGCGGTGGCTGAACTTCGTTTGCGTGGATTCGACTGGTGGCCTGTGGTGTTCGGTGAGCACGATGGCCGATGACCTTATGGATACCATCGCGCGCGGCACCGCGGACGGGTTCCTCTTTCGCGTCGCACCGGACCGCCAATCGGCGCGAGTGGTCGCCGACGGGGTGAGCTTCCCGAACTGCATGGCGCTGGACGGCAATGAGGACTACCTGTATGTGGTCCGCACACTCGCCGCCGATGTGGTGCGGTTTCCGATCGAAGGCGAAACGCTGGGGCCCGAAGAGCGATTCGGCCCACCGCTGGGCGGCCGGCGCCCCGACGAGTACGGCCCGACGCCGGCCGCCTAATGGCCGACCCGGAGGTCGGCAAAAGGTGGGGCATGGCCGACGGCTGCGCGTTCGACGCCGAGGGAAACCTCTGGGTCACACTCGTTCTCGCCAACCGGATCATGGCGATCAACCCGGACGGCCAAGCGACAACCGTGATCGAAGACCCCGACGGCAGGCTATTAAGCGGCCCGACCAGCATCGCCTGGGGCGGGCACGACATGCGCGACATCTACATCGGCTCGATCGCGACCCCATACGTGCTGAAGGGCAGAAGCTCGGTGCCGGGCTTGCCGCTAATACATCAGCGCTAGCCCGACGGCCCGGGCCTCATGAAGTCCGGCAGCGCCTGCTCCGGGTCGGCCGGGATCATCGACTCGCCCAGCCCCCACAGCTGCCGAATGGTGGCGCCCCCGTCGACGACAAGGGTCTGGCCGGTGATGCGCGCGGCCAGCTCGGAGGACAAGAACAACGCCGCATTGGCGATGTCATGCGCGCGCGGCGCCGCCAGCGGATTGATCCCGTTGACGTTGTACTCACCGGGCGGCTGGTCCTCGTTGCCGGACCCCACATTGCCCGGCGCCACCGCGTTGGCGCGAATGCCGTAGCGCCCCAGCTCATCCGCGAAGGTCTTGACCAACGAGATGACGCCGGCCTTGGCGGCGCCGTAGGCGGCGTGGTAGGTCGCCGAGGCGATCCCGTCGACCGACGCGATCGCCACCAATGATCCGCCGCTGCCCTGGGCGATCATGTACCGGGCGGCGGCCTGAAAGAGGTAGAACACCTGGGTCAGGTTGTAATGGATTGCCGCGTCCCACAATTGGGGGGTGAAGTCCTCGACCTTCGACCAGGTCGCGCCGCCGATGATGTCGACGCACACGTCGACCCCGCCCAGCGCCGCCTCGACATCGTCGATCGCCCGGCCGGCCTGCTCGGGGTCGGTCATGTCGGCGACGATCGGGACGGCATGACCGCCCCGGCTGGCGATCTCGCCGGCGACTTGCTCGGCGCGCCGCTCGTCGATGTCGATGCAGGCCACGGAGGCGCCCGCCTCGGCCAGTGCCAGCGACGTGAACCAACCGTGGCCCGCGCGCTCGGGGATGTAGCCCGCACCCGACACCACGGCACGCTTGCCCGCCAGCCCCAATTCGATCACGCCGACTGGTGTTCCTCGAGTCCGGTCGCCTGAGACGGTTCATCACCACGCCCACGGAACGGCGCGACGACGTGCCCACCCAAGTAGACGACCCCTCGCCCGGCCGCCACCAGCGCACGGCCGGTCACACCGCCGACGGCCGCAAGCGTGGCCAAGGCGGCATCCAACACGCTCGGAATGTGGAAGTCCTCCCAGGCCTCCACCTGATGCTGGCGCGCCTTCGCGAAGCGATCGAACTCATCACGCAGGGCGGCCCGCTGTCGCGCCAGCTCGCGCACCGCCCAGAACCGGAAGCCGTCGACGGCCGCCGTCCGTCCGAACCGGTCGAGCACCTCTGTAGCGCTCCGGTAGATGTCGAGGTCCTCACGCAGGTGATGGTCGACGAGCCCGCGCGCCTCGTCGATGGCCCGCAATAGCTGCTCTGGCTCCTTGGCCTCGATCCGCGCGAGGTTCAGCCGCTGCCACTTGTGCAGCGCCTCCTCGGCGATCACCAGCAGGCTCAGGGTATCGCCAAGTCGGTTGTCGGCGATGGCATTTCGCAGCTTCGCGGCGCGCTGTTGCACCGCCAAGTCGGGACCGAACGACGCCAGGATACGGCTGACATGGTTGCGCAGCTGCATGACGGCGACGTTGAGCGCCGGCCCCAGCGCGGCCACCGAATCCCAATACGCATCGGGCAGCGACCCGTACTTGTCCAGCGAGTCGACCATCCGCGAGACCGTCAGGCTATTGCCGAGGACGTCGCCCGCGCGCTGCGCCCGAGCGACCTCGAGCACGGCCTCGACCTTGTCCTCCACCCGCCGGACGGCGTCTTCGACCTCGGCCACCGCGGACTTCAACGCCATCTGCACGGCGAGCAGCTGCGCCGAGAGCATCACCTCCGGCCCGAGCAGTTCCGGTCGCCATTGCAGAAGGGCAAAGGCGTCGGTGCCCGTCGTCAGCCGGAAGAAGCCGTCGCAGACGGGAAGGAGGTTGCCTTCCCTCAACGCATCCACGGCATCGCGGTGCAACTGCACGTACTTGCCCGAGTCGGCCAGCAGCGAGGCCAGCCCGGCGATCGCCGCGTTCGCGAGCGAGGCGCTGTCGATGCCCGCGACGCGCACGCCCTGCCCCACGGCAGCTCGCAGCCGGCTCAGATAGGACTCGACGGCGGCGGGGTCGCCGCCCAGCAGCAAAGACTCGTCCTGGAACGACACCACGACCTCGTCGGCGTCGGTCGGTGCCAACACGTCGGAGATATCGGATGCGCTCACGCCACCCCTAACGAAACTGAGCAGGTGTTCGTCGGCCAGTGAGCCGAACGTTACACCCATGTTTCGTGCGCACCCGTCGGTTGGCCGCGTGTTCGGGAGGAATTCACATAGGCCGGCAGCGAACGGCGGGCGGCGCCCACCCGTAACCTGCAGGTGTGGCCGCCCGCAAGCCCCCGCGTCTGACCGTCGACGACTGGCTGCAGGCCGGCTACACGCTGCTCGCCGAGCAGGGGGTGCGCGCGCTGAAGATCGAGGGTCTCTGCCGGCAGGCCTGCGTCACGCGCGGCAGCTTCTACTGGCACTTCGCCGACATGGATTCCTATCGGGCCGCGCTGGTCGACTCCTGGAACACCTTCCTGGACAAGGAGCGGCAGTCGCTGGCCGAGCTCGACGCGCTGCCCCCGCGCGAACGGCTGTCCGCCATGATGACCGCGCTCACCAGCCCGGGGCATTGGACGCTGGAACGCGCGATGCGCGAATGGGCCCGCACCGACCCGGCCGCCGCCGCCAACGTCCGCGCGGCCGACCGGCGCCTGCTGCGCGCCGTCACCAAGGCCTACAGCGACTACGGCTTCGACCCACAGGACGCCAAGCTGCGCGCCGAGCTGACCTTCGCCGCCGGGATCGGGCTGCTGCACCTGGCCGGCTCGGCCCAGCAGGCGCAACAGGCCGCTCAGCGGGAACGGTTCCTCGAGCTGATGCTCAAGGACTAGACCATCGCGATCGGGGAGATCTTGGCCCCAATCGCCAACGCCCCGGCCAACTCTCGGCTCACGTCGTAATCGAACACCACGTGCCCGGCCGCGATGTCGACGTCGCGCTTGAAACGCTGCAGCGGGCTGGACAGGAACTGCGCGCTGGCCCCGGAGGCCTCCAGCAGGTCGGCGATGACGGCCCGGCTCTCGTGCACGGTGTGGGCCGCCGCCAGCCGCGCCTCGGCGCGCACCGACCGAGTAACCCGCTCGCCGGCGGCCACCATACGATCGATGCCGCCCGCGGTCTCGTCGACCAGCGCCCGCAGCGCGCGCAACCGCACCCGCGCGCTCGCCAGCCGGATCTGGGCGGCGGGCTGATCCTTTTGCGCCACACCGCTATACGCCAGCACACGCTCGCCCAGCCGCTCGGCGAACAGCTCGGTCACCCGCTCGGCGGCGCCGAGCACCGGCATCGACGCCACCAGCGCCAGCGCGGGCACCATCGGCCAGCGATACGTCGGCGCCTCGTGCGCCGTCGCGCCCGGGGCCGTGCCGCCGTAGATGTCGGCCACGGCCACCATGCGGTGCTCGGGCACGAAGACGTCGGTGACGATGACGTCGTGCGAGCCGGTGCCCCGCATGCCCGCGGTGTGCCAGGTGTCGACGACCTCGACCTGCTCGGCGGGCACCACGACGAGCGCCGGGTCGATGCGGTCCGGCCGCTCGATCAGCGCCCCGACCATCACCCAGTCCGCGTCCATCGCGCCGGTGGCCCACGCCCACCGGCCGGTCAGGCGCGCGCCGCCGTCGGCTGGGACGCCGCGGCCGGTCGGGGCCAGGGGAGCGGGCGCCAGCACCGGCCCCGAGGCGAACACCTCCTCCTGCACCCGCATGTCGAACAGCGACAGCAGCCAGTTGTGCAGGGCGTAGAAGCCCAACGTCCACGCGCTGGACGCGCACCCGTGCGCTATCCGCCGAATCGGTTGCAGCAGTTCGGGAAACGGCGCCTGCAGGCCGCCGAAGCGGGCCGGCAGCAGCAGCCGGAACAGGTCGGTCTCCCGGAACTCGCTGACCGTCGATGCGGGCAGCCGGCGCAGCCGCTCGGCCTCCTCGGCGCGCTCGGCCAGCCGGGCGACGAACGCGTCGGTGACCCCGTACGTCGGGCGAGCGTCGACCGCGGACATGGCGCCGACCGTACCATACTATTTTGTACGGTCAGTCTCAGCCGAGATCGTACGAATCCCGTGACACCCGGAAGTAATGCCCGGTGCTGCCGTCGGTGCACTTCATGCCCGACGGCTCGCTGGCACACGTGATCGTGCCCGCGGACAGGGACCGGCCGTAGTCGAGCGTCTGCTCGCCGGCGACGCGCAGCGTGTCGCCATGGCAATGAATGGCGGCGGGCTCGCCCAGGTTCAACACGAAGCGATTGCCCCAGGGAAAGTGCTTGCCGCACTCCGGGGGCGGCGGCGGTTGATACGTGAAGTCACTGATGTCGCACGCGACGCCTTGGCTGTCCAGCATGCAGTAGATGTTCCCGGACGGGGATTGGAAGTCGACGGGGTCCGCGTGTGCGGTTCCGGGCGCGGCGCCGACTGTCGCGGCAATCACCAGCGTGACCCATCGGCGCCCGACCATGAGCCCAGCGTAGGCCCGGGGCGGCGCGCCGAATAGCGTTTAGTTCGCCCGGCCCTTGAGTTGCTCGCGCGCGTGTTTCTCCACGAACAACGGGACGAAATCGCGGATGCGGCTGTGCGTGAACCGGGCGTGCTCTTCACGGATGAGGGCGTCGACGACCTTAGCCGGCACTTGGGGGAACTCGTCGACCAGTTGCCGCTCGATGTCCGCCAACAGCGCCTCCTCGTTGACCTGAGTGACCTTACCCATGAGCACGGGGTTCCCGATCGTCGCGCGCTGTCAAACGGCTTTTCGCGTGCCGGGCGTGTTAAAAGTCCGCTGCGGGCGGGTGACGGTTAGTAACAGAGCGAATGCTCTGTTACTATGCCGGCATGCCACGTCCCCGCGTGCACGACCAGGATCAGATCCTGGACGCGGTCGAACGGCTGGCGGTGCGGTCCGGGCCGGCGTCGGTCACGATCAGAGCCGTCAGCGACGCGACCGGCGTGTCCAACGGCGCGCTGAGGAATCGGTGCCCGGCTCGCAGCCAGGCGCGGCCGACGAGCCCCGCCCGCGAGCCGAACGAGTGGTAC
>NZ_LZIZ01000125.1:0-11625 GCF_001666915.1 Mycobacterium sp. E3339
CCCGTCGATCGCCCGGGCGGAGCGGCAGGCGGGCGTCGACACCAACCGCAACGAGGCGCGCACCGCGGCCAACCGGTGCTGCTCCGGCCGGTGGTCGAGGGTGTGCCAGTACAGGTACTCGGCGTCTCGTCCGTCGGGATGGCGGGTCGCCATGGACACGAACAGCGTTGTGATGTCGCCACGTCCGGCGGCGAGGATCTCGCCGACCTCGTCCGATGGCGTGCCGGGAAGCTGCATGGCGCGACCTCAAGCCCTCGTCGAATCGTGTTCCGGCAGCGTGATTTCGGGGTGTCGGGCCGCGATCATGCGCCGGAATCCCTCACGCCAGGGCACTTTCGTGCGGCCCAGCACCTCGTGCATGCGGGTGACATCCGGCCATAGCGGCGGATGCGCCTGCGGCGTGTATTCGAAGATCGGCTCGACACCGATCAACTGCCCCATGAACGTGCAGTAGTCCTCGACGCTGACCGTCTCGCTGCCGGCCCAGTTCACGACCACCGGCGGCACCGCGGCGACCTCCATCGCACGGATGCCGAGTTCGACGTAGTCGTCTTCATAGATTGGGTTGTAGTTGTTCGGTTTGTCGGGGTGTAGGCGAATTGGTTTGCGCGCCAGCATCGCATCGAGGCGGTCGGCGGGCGCGCCGCCCTGCGGCCCATAGGTTGAGCAGATCCGGATGATGGTCAGCGGGATTCGATAATGCCTGGCGACCCAGGTGCACACGGCCTCCGCCGCAACCTTAGAGAAGCTGTAATTCGCGCGCAGGGGTACGCCGGGCGGATCGGCCTCGGTCAATGGACGGTGTCCCTGGTACGCGTAGATCGAGCCGGTCGAACACAACACGAAACCCTTGGCGGTACGGCAGTGGTAGAGCAGCTCGCCGGACATCTGCGCGTTCGTTTCGAGGCAGCGGTTCCAATCGTCCGCACCGGGGTCCACCGCGGCATGGAAGACGTAGGTGAAATCGTCTGGAAGGCCGGCCAAATCGCCCGCCCCGAGATCCAGCGCGAGGGGCTTGATACCGGCGGCGACCAACCTTTCGCGACCGGCGGAGTCTTTGAGGCGCGCGGCGCCCCATACCTCGTTCGATGACGAAAGGGCGCGCGCGACGGGAAACGCGATCTTGCCCGTCGCCCCGGTGATCAGGATCTTCTCCGCGTCGAGCAATCAGCCCTCCGACAATGTGTGAAGTACTTGATAAGCCGTTGGGCAGCATAACGCCCGGGCGAAAGGAAATCTCGCCTGCGGCCGGCGGGGTTCCGCGACCTTTTTGGCCATGGTCGTGGCGGTCTCAACGGAATAAACTGAACCCGCCAGGGTCACGATGGCCCATCGGGAGGCACACCATGAGGTGGTTTATTGCTCGCCTGATCGCCGTCATAGCGATCGCGTTCGTAGCGACGGCGGTCACTGTGATGGTGACGCCGGGGATCAGCTCGGCGGATTGCGACCCGAACATGTCGTTCAATCCGGCAACCCGGACGTGCACGCCGCCACCGGCCCTAGCAGACTGGTACACCCCTCCGCCGGCGTACTCGCCGCCGTTCGCCGCACAGGATGTGCCGCCGCCGCCACCGCCGCGGCCATGGTGGTCACCGAACGAACCGATGTGGAATGCCGGTTTTCACCAATGGGGTACCTATTTCACCGGCACCTGGGTGCCCTACTGACCGGTATTACCGGCGGCGCCCACCGTCTGCGGACGGCCAGCGACGATACTGTCTCGATCGCGCCTGCTGGGAAGTGATAACGTAATTCTCCGATTCGTATAACGGCCCTACCAAAAGGCAGCCGGGCCGTTCGACTCGCGGAGGTGACGTGTCAGCAGCACCGCGGCGCCCCCTGCCCCTGATCACGCAGGACAACGAATTCTTCTGGGCATCGGGCGCCGACGGCACGCTGCGGCTGCAGGCATGCAATAGCTGCGCATCGCTGATCCATCCACCCGCGCCGGTATGCCGCTATTGCCGCTCACTGGATGTGGGAGTGCGCGCGGTCTCCGGCAAGGGAACGCTGGCCGGGTTCACGATCAACGAGCGGTTCAGTTTGCCCGGGTTGCCGGCGCCCTACGTCATCGCGCAGGTGGCCATTGCCGAAGATCCGCGTGTCCGGCTGACCACCAACATCGTGGAGTGCGATCCCGAGCGGCTCGAGCTGGGCCAACAAATGGAGGTCGTCTTCGAACAGGTCGAGGACGTCTGGTTCCCCCTGTTTCGGCCCTCGCAAGGCGCCGAACCCGCTCCTCTGCCGGCCGACGAGATCGCGCCCGAAAGGTTCGGCGAAAACGTCCGGCCGATGCTGACCGCCGAGAAGTTCGAGGACAAGGTCGCGCTGACCGGGATCGGGATGTCACCCATCGGGCGCCGGCTGATGCAACCCCCGCTGGCGCTGACGGTGCAAGCGTGCGAGGCGGCGATCGCCGATGCCGGGCTGACCTACGCCGACATCGACGGCCTGTCCACCTACCCCGGCGCGATGACGGTCGCTGGCATGGGCGAAGGTGGCGTCACCGCCCTGGAGGCCGCGCTGGGAATCCGGCCCACCTGGCACAACGGCGCCATGGAGACGTTCGGCCCGGGCGGCTCGGTGATCGCGGCCATGATGGCTGTCGCATGCGGATTGGCGCGGCACGTGCTGTGCTTCCGGACGCTGTGGGAGGCCACCCACGCCGAGCTGATGAAGCAGGGCAAGATCACCCCGTCGATGGGCCGAATGTCGGGCTGGCAGATGCCCTTTGGCGCCACCTCGGCGGCCCACACCCTGGCGATGAACGCGCAGCGGCACTTTCACCGCTACGGCACCACCAAGGAGACGCTGGGCTGGATCGCCCTGAACCAGCGTGCCAACGCCGAACTCAACCCCACTGCCATCTACCGCTCCCCGATGACCATGGACGACTACCTGAACGCGCGGCCCATCACCACACCGTTCGGCCTCTACGACTGCGACGTGCCGTGTGACGGCGCGATCGCCGTCATCGTCTCCGCCGCCGACGCCGCCCGTGACCTCGCCAAGCCGCCCGTGCTGGTCGAGGCGGTGGGCACCCAGATCGTTGAGCGAATCGACTGGGACCAAAGCACTTTGACCCACGAACCGCAGGTGCTGGGTCAGGCGGCGCACGTGTGGACCCGCACCTCCCTGCGGCCGGCCGACGTCGATGTCGCCGAACTCTACGACGGCTTCACCATGAACTGCCTGTCCTGGATCGAGGCGTTGGGCTTCTGCGGGATCGGTGAGGCCAAGGAATTCCTGGACGGCGGCAAGAACATTGCGCGCGACGGCCTGTTACCGCTCAACACCCACGGCGGCCAACTCTCCCACGGCCGCACGCACGGCATGGGTCTCCTGCACGAGGCCATCAGCCAACTCCGCGGCGAGGCGGGCGACCGCCAGGTCGTCGACGCCCGCGTCGGCGTGGTCAGCAGCGGGGGCCTGACTCCCAGCGGCGTGCTCCTGCTGCGGGCGGACGCATGACGCCGCCGCGCCCCCGGCTGGTGATCGTCGACGGCGTGCCGATGTCGGCGCTCGTCTGCGAAGCGGAGCAACCCAAGGCCGTGATCGTGGCCATCCACGGCGGCGGCACCACCGCCGTCTATTTCGACTGCCCGGGCCACCCTGGCTACTCCCTGCTGCGGTCCGGTGCGGCGGCCGGATTCACGGTGGTGGCGCTCGATCGTCCCGGCTACGGCAGCTCGGCGCCGTATCCCGAGGCGATGGCCGAGGGCGAGCAACGCGTCAACCTGGCGTATGGGGCGATCGACCGCATCCTCGGCGAACGCCCAAGCGGCGCCGGCCTATTCGTGTGGGGCCATTCGGGTGGGTGCGAGCTGACGATGCGGATGGCGGCCGACGCGCGCGGCGCCGACCTGCTGGGCATCGAGCTCGCGGGCACGGGCCGGCACTATCACCCGGCCGCTCGGGAAATACTGAGAACGGCAACCCGCGATAGCCGCCCGCCGGGCATGCGCGGGCTGCTGTGGAGCCCGGAGGAGCTGTACCCGCCCGAGGTCCTCGGCGGCGCAACGGTTTCCCCGTCGGCGCCGGCCTACGAGGACCAGATGGTGTCGAACTGGGCCCGCCAAACCTTCCCGGAGCTCGCACCCGCCGTTCGCGTCCCAGTGCATTTCAGCATCGCCGAGCACGAAAAGGTCTGGCAGGCCGACGATTCGGCGGTGACGGAGATCAGCGCCTTGTTTTCCGCGGCGCCGCGATTCGTCGTGCACAGACAGCCGGGGGCCGGGCACAACATCAGCCTGGGCCACGCCGCCCCCGAATACCACGCGAATGTCCTTGCCTTCGTGGAGGAATGCGTGGGTGCGCGGCCGGCCGAGCCCGATCGGGAGGCCGGATGAGAGTCGGATTCATCGGGCTGGGCAGCCAGGGCGGACCGATGGCGCGGCGGATCGTCGAGGGCGGTTACGAGACGACGCTATGGGCGCGCAGGCCCGAGACCCTCGAGGTATTCGCCGACACGCGTGCGAAGGTCGCGCAGTCCCCGGCCGAGCTCGGCGCGGCCAGCGATCTGGTCTGCCTGTGCGTCGTGGGCGATGCCGACGTCGAACAGCTCGCCGGGGGCGAGCAAGGCCTGTTGTCGGCGATGAGGCCCGGCGGCGTGATCGCGGTGCACAGCACCGTGCACCCCAACACCTGCCGGGAACTGGCGAACCGGGCGGCGACTCAAGGCGTTTCGGTCATCGACGCGCCGGTGAGCGGCGGCGGTCAGGCCGCTGCCGAAGGGCGCCTGCTGGTGATGGTCGGCGGGGACGCCGACGTGGTCGAGCGGTGCCGCCCGGTCTTCGCCACCTACGCCGACCCGATCGTCCACCTCGGTGAGCTGGGTTCGGGCCAGACCACCAAGCTGCTGAACAACCTGCTGTTCACCGCCCACCTGGCCACGGCGGCCTCCGCGCTGTCGCTGGCCGGCGCGCTGGGCGTCGATCCGGGCCGTCTCGCCGAAGTCGTGTCACGCAGCAGTGGGAACAGCTTCGCGCTCAACGCCCTTGGCGGCATCGGCGGGTTGGAGCGGCTAGCCGGCGTGGCCGCGACGCTGCTGCAAAAGGACGTCCGGCTGGTGGTCGACCTGGCCGACCGGGCCGGGGCCGGCGGTGGCGCCGTGCTGGACGCGGCCGACGCGGCGCTGGCCCTCATGGGGCATCCGAGATGAGGGTCGGGTTCGTCGGCGCGGGACGGATGGGCACTCCGATGGTGGCTCGGCTGGCAGCGGCCGGGTGCGACGTCCTCGCCCTGGGCCGCAGCGCGGACAAACGCCGCGAGCTCGAACGGCTCGGCGCGCGGGCCGTCAGCCGGCCGGCCGAGGCGGGCGCGCACGCCGACGTCGTGGTGCTCTGCGTGTTCACCGATCAACAGGTGCGGGAGGTCTGCATGGACGGCGGGCTGCTGCGCGCCATGTCGCCCGGCTCGGCGCTGATCATCCACACCACCGTGAGCCCGACGACCATCGACGCCGTCGCCGCGCGCGCCAACGACGTCGACGTCGTCGACGCCGCGGTCAGCGGGGGCCCGCAGCATGTTGCCGCCGGCCTGCTCACGTTGTTCGTGGGCGGTTCCGACGACGCGGTGACGCGGGTGCGCCCCGTGCTGGACTGCTACGGCGATCCCGTACTGCACGTCGGTCCGCGCGGCTGCGGCCAGAAGGTGAAGCTGGTCAACAACGCCTTGTTCGCCGGTCACATCGGGCTGCTCGCGGAATCCGTCAGGCTGGGCGAGCTGCTCGGCGTGCCGGAGCCGACCCTGCTGGGCGCGCTGTCGCACGGCAGCGCGAGCAGCCGCGTCCTGAGCATGGTGGCGGCGGGCGGTTCCGTCGCGTCGTTCATCGAGGTTGCCGGCGAATTCGTGAACAAGGACGTGAGCGTGGTGCGCGGGGTCGCCGAGGAACTCGGTGGCGATCTGGGTGCCTTGAACCACGTCATCAAGGCCTTCGGATCCAGGACGACCGCGCCGAAGGGGGTTTGAAATGCTCGCGTTTCGGTCTTTCCGGTTCGTCACGAAGGTATTACCGTTACCTTTACAGTCAACCACTCCGCTGTAACGGTTTCAGCCCGCCCTCGCCGCTGAGGAGAGAATCAGTGACAAAACCGAAGGTCGTCTTCGATCCGTACTCCGAGGACTACTACAACAATCCGTTCGACATCTACCGGCGGATGCGGGAGGACGCGCCGCTGTATTACGACGAAAAGGAGGACTTCTACGCGCTGACCCGTCACGTGGACGTCGCGGCGGCGTTCAAGGACTTCGAGACGTACTCCTCGGCGCGCGGCTGCGACCTGGCGATGGTGCGCAAGGGCATCGCTCCCGAGCAGAAGTCGATCATCTTCATGGATCCCCCGGAGCACCGCCACATGCGCAGCCTGCTCAACAAGGCGTTCACCCCGCGGGCGATCCAATCGCAGCGCGACACCGTCATCGAAGTGATCGACAAATACCTGGGTGCCGCCGACCCGGAAAACTTCGATGTCGTGCAGGATTTCTCGGGACCGTTCCCGGTTGAGGTCATCACCCGGATGGCGGGGGTGCCCGAGGAGTACCGCCAGCAGGTGCGCCACTGGATCGACACCAGCCTGTCCCACGAGCCGGGCCAGATCGAGATCAGCGAAGCCGGCATGCAGGCCAACATCGACACGGCGATGTACTACTTCGGCCTGGTGCAGGAGCGCCGCCAGGAACCGCAGGACGACATGATCAGCCGCCTGATCGCGGCCGAGGTCCCGGGCGAAGACGGGCAGCTGCGCAAGCTCGACGACATCGAGATCTGCGGGTTCGCAACCCTTCTCGGCGGTGCGGGCGCCGAGACCGTCACCAAACTGCTCGGCAACGCGGCGGTGATCTTCGCCCGTCACCCCGACCAGTGGCAGAAGCTACAGGAGGACCGCGACAAGATCCCCGGGGCCGTGGAAGAGCTGCTGCGCTACGAGGGACCGGTGCAGTACAACGTCCGCTACACGCTCAAGGAGGCACACGTCAGCGGTGGCGTGATCCCTGCGGGCAAGCCGGTGTTTCTCTGCGGCGCCGCGGCGAACCGCGATCCGGAGGCCTTCACCGACGCCGACACCTTCGACATCGAGCGTGACCAGACCGAGGCCCAGCACCTCGGGCTCGGTTACGGGATCCACAGCTGCCTCGGGGCGGCGCTGGCCCGCATGGAAAGCAGGATCGCGCTGGAGCGGCTCCTCGACTTCATGCCGCGCTACGAGGTGGACTGGGCGGGCTGCCAACGGGTAACCATGCAAAACGTCGCGGGCTGGAAGAACGTGCCCGTCAAGGTACTTCGGTAAGGGGGTTGCCGTGACGAGAAAAATCGAAGTCGATTGGGGACTCTGCGAGAGCAACGGCGTCTGCATGGGCATCAATCCGGAGATCTTCCTGCTCGGCGACGACGACATGCTGACGGTGCTGCAGGAAGAGGTCACGCCGGAAAACGAACATGACGTGCGCGAGGCCGTGCGTCAGTGCCCTCGGCAGGCCATCTCGATCGTCGGTGAGTAAGACGCTCAGAAGCCGGAGAGGATGACGGCGTTGCAGTCGGCCGCCGCCTGCCGCAGTTTTGCCGCCTTTTGATACCCCTCGGACTCGTACCAGGCGCGCGCGGCGTCCACCGATTCGAATTCCAGCACGACGGTCTGGTCGCCGTGCCAGGTGCCCTCGATCACTTTGGGCGCGGTGTCCACCGCCAGAATGGTGGCACCCGCCATCGCCGAACCGGCCGCCTTGCCATAGGCCTTCATGCCCTCCGGGTCCTTGATGGCCTCCGTGAGGATGACGTAACCTTTCGCCACTGAATCTCCTTGACTGGATTAGATTTTGCTGATGGCCTGCTCAGGGCAGCACTCGATGGCCTCCTGGGTGGCGACCTCGAATTCCGTTGGGACGTCTGACGCTATCGCCTCGGCGTAACCATCGTCGGTGAGGCTGAAGACCTCGGGGCACAGCGTCGTGCAGACGCCATGGCCGCGGCAGCGCTGGTCGTCGACCGTGACTTTCATGCCGGGGTGAACTCCAGGTGCAGCTCGGTCAGCCCGCGCAGGATGTAGGTCGGAACGTATTGGTACCGGCGGTCATTCGCCGGCCCGTGGACCTTCTCGTTGATCCTGATGTCGGACGTCCGGTCGAGCAGGCGCTCGATCGCCACCCGGGTTTCGGCGCGGGCCAATGGCGCGCCCGGGCAGCTGTGGATACCTCGCCCGAACGAGATGTGCTGACGGGCGTTCTTGCGGGCCGGGTCGAAGGTGGTCGGGTCTTCGAAGCGGCGGGGATCACGGTTGGCGGCCGCCTGCACCACCATCACGGTGGTCCCCGCCGGCAGGTCGACGCCGCCGACATTGACGGGCACCCGGTTCAACCGGAAGTCGCCCTTGACCGGGCTCTCGTGCCGCAACGACTCCTCGATGAAGTTGGGGATCAGGCTGCGGTCCTTGCGCAACTGCGCCTGGATGTCGGGCCGCTCCCCGAGCGTCTGCAAGGCCGCGCCCAGCAGCCGCACGGTGGTCTCCTGGCCGGCCGAGAACACGTTGCTGGCGACCCGGGCCACGTCTTCGACCTCCGGGGTCGAGCCATCCGGGTAGGTGGCGGTGGCCAGACCGGTCAGCACATCGTCGCGCGGCTCGCGCCGGCGGTCGCGGACGTAGTCGGAAAAGAGGCCGTAGAGGAATTCCAGCGGGCTGTGCGCCAGCGAGCCCTTGGTGCCCCCGACGCCGCCACCGGAGTGGTCGCGGATGCCCTTGACGAACTTGTCGCGATCCTCCTCGGGCACGCCGAGCAGGTCCGCGATGACCAGCAGCGTGAAGGGCCCGGCGAAGCCCTTGATCCAGTCGCCGTGCCCGGGCGCCAGGAAGGTGTCGAGCACCTGGTCGGCCAGCACCCACATGGCGTCCTCGTTCTCCTTGAGGCGCTTGGGCGTGATCAGCCGCATCAGCAGCGAGCGGTGGTTGGTGTGGGTGGGCGGATCGAGGGTGGGTAGCTGGTCGCTGAACGGCAATTCGTCGCGGTGTTGCTCGATCAGCTCGGTGATGTCGTCGCCCTCCAGCGGCACCGGAAAGCCGGGGAACGGGCCGGTCACCGAGATGCAGGAGGACCACGTCTCGGCGTCGTTGAGGACCGCGCAGGCCTCGTCCCAGCCGGTGATCATGGTGACGCCGTGATGGCTCTCCCGGGTGACGGGGCACTGCGCGCGCAGCGCCTCGTAGTAGGGGTACGGGTCTTCGATGAGCTCGGTGCCGCGGAAGAAGTCCAACTCGGAGAATTCGCTCGCCATCTCCCGCTCCTTGAATCTCGGCTAGTGAGAACGCGCCTCTCGCAGATGAGTATTACATTTCCATACGGCAACCTGGCCGTCAACGAGGGGTCGGCGCGTGGGATGCCGGTGTCAGCTCGCGGGAACCAGATCCGCCGCGACCGACGGCCAGGCCAGCAGCCCGCTGCGGAACGTCTCGACATGGCCGATGGAAGCGTGCGGAAGCGCGGCGGCGGCCAGGGCCTGGGCCTTGAACGTGTGGGCGGCCATGCTCAGCCGGTGCTGCACCAGGCCGACGCTGTCGTCGAGCTCGGCCGGCCAGTTCTCCCCCCACAGCGTGACCTCGGTGACGCCGTGATCGAGGGCCTGCAACACCCCTTGGCGCACGCGGGAGTCGCACCCGAACAGGTCCGCCGCGGCCGCCAGGGCCTGCGGACGGGGGCGGGATTGCACCGACGCCAGGGCCTGTTCGAGGTCGACCACCCGGGCGCCCAGGATCTGCAGCGGCCGGTCGTCGAGATGGTCGGCTACCAGGACCGTGACGTCCCACCCGGCCATCGACCGGTCGAAGAGCCAGCCGCCGGCGAAGCGGACGACGTCGACGACGGTCGCCGCGACCACGTCGAGCCGGTACCTCATGTCGCCGCGCGGCTCGTCTGCGGGGCGAAGTCCCGCGCCAGTGTCTCGGCGTACTGCTTGAACACCTCGGTTAGCGGTATCGATGGATCGAGCAACCATGTGGTTTCCATTCCGTGGACGAAGGCGAGAATCTCCACCGCCTTGACGGCGGGGTCTATGTCCGTGCGATACCGGCCATCCGCCTGCCCGCGGCGGATGAGGTCGGCGACGATGTCGGTCGCCGCGCGATGCCGGGCCAACATCCGGTCGTGCAGCGGGGCGTCGGGAAGGATGTTTTCGACGAGCAGCACCGTGAACGTTCCGACCAGTTCGGGTGCCCGGTTGAACCGGTCCGCGACCTGGGCGATCTGGGCGAACAGATCGCCGGTCCGGTCGGCGTGCAGGTCGTCGTCGAGGTCGCGGGCATCGAGGACGGCGTGCAGCAGCTGCTCTTTGGATTCGAAGTGATGCAGCAGGCCCGCGGGGGTGACGCCGGCCTCGCCGGCGATCTGGGCGAGGGTGGTGCTGCGCCAGCCGTTGCGGGTGAGCAGCCGTTGCGCGACGTCGAGGATGCGCTGCTTACGGTCCTCGCCTTTGGCGAGCAACGTGTCGTATGGCCGTGCGTCTGGCACCGGACTCCTTTGACCGACTGGCGGGACGAACCAACCTAGTGAACACACAGTAGGTTAGTTGGGCCGCTGTGACAAGGGTCACCCAGGGACCGTTTTCTCGCGGTGGGCCTCGCCGGAGCTAGCCCACGAGTTCGACCAGGGTGGCGTTAGCCGTGCCGCCGCCCTCGCACATGGTCTGCAACCCGTAGCGAATCCCGTTGGCACGCATGTGGTGCGCCATCCGGGTCATCAACACCGCCCCGGACGCGCCAAGCGGGTGCCCCAGCGCGATCGCGCCGCCGAGCGGGTTGACGAGGGTGGGGTCCGCCGCGGTCTCGGCGATCCACGCCAGCGGCACCGGCGCGAAGGCCTCGTTCACCTCGAACACGCCCACCTCGGCCAGCGGCACGCCGGCCTTCTTCAGCACCTTCTCGGTCGCGGGGATGGGCCCGGTGAGCATCAGCACCGGATCCGCCCCGGTCACCGCGCCGGCCAGGTAGCGCACCAGCGGGGTGAGCCCCAGCTCGACCGCCATCTCCGCCGTCGTCACCAGCAGGGCGGCCGCGCCGTCGGAGATCTGCGAGGAGTTGCCCGCGTGGATCACGCCGTCCTCGGTGAACGCCGGCTTGAGTCCGGCGAGCTTCTCGACCGTGGTGCCCCGCCGCACGCCCTCGTCGGCGGCGACGACGGTTTCGTCATCTGTGAACACCGGAACGATCTGAGCGGTGAACGCGCCCGCGTCCTGGGCCGCGGCGGCCCGTTCGTGGGACTGGGCGGAGTATTCGTCGAGCCGGGTGCGGGAGAATCCCCACTTCTTGGCGATCATCTCCGCCGACAGCCCCTGGTTGAACGAGAAGTCGTCGTAGCGGGCGAGGACCTTCGGGCCGTACGGCATGCCGGTCGCCCTGGCCGAACCGAGGGGAACCCGGCTCATCACCTCGACGCCCCCGGCGACGACGACGTCCTGCTGGCCGGACATCACCGCCTGCACGGCGAAGTCGAGCGCCTGCTGGCTGGACCCGCACGCGCGGTTGACGGTGGTCCCCGGGATGGTCTCGGGCCAGCCCGCGGCCAGGACCGCGTAGCGGCCGATGTTGCTGGACTGGTCGCCGACCTGAGACACACACCCCCAGACCACGTCGTCGACGA